>CAYIQU010000099.1:0-6182 GCA_964365645.1 uncultured Hyphomicrobiales bacterium
GGCGCGGGCGGCGGCTAAAGCGGGCGCCGCCCCGGCATCCTCGAGCGCGCCCACACCGGCACCCTGCTGCTCGACGAAGTCGCCGACATGCCGCCCGAGACCCAGGGCAAGATCGTCCGCGTGCTGCAAGAACAGGTCTTCCACCGCGTCGGCGGCCGCAAGCCGGTGCAAGTGGACGTCCGCGTGTTCGCGACCTCGACCCGCGACCTGGCCGACGAGGTCAAGGCCGCGCGGCTGCGCGAGGATTTGTTCTACCGCCTCAACGTCGTGCCGGTGGTGATGCCGTCGCTCGCCTCGCGGCGCGCGGACATCCCGGTGCTGGCGCGGCACTTCATGGCCCGCGCCGCCGCCGCCATCGGCCAGCCGCCGCGCGAATTCACCGAGGACGCGCTCGCCTCGCTCCAGTCCTACGAATGGCCGGGAAACGTGCGCGAGTTGCGCAACATCGTCGAGCGCCTTCTCATCATGGCGCCGGGCGATTCGGCGCAGCCGATCCGCGCCGAAAATCTGCCGCCGGAAATCGGCGCGTCGGCGACCGTCGCCAAGGGCTGGGAGAGGGGCGCGGAAATCATGGGGATGCCGTTGCGCGAGGCCCGCGAGATTTTCGAGCGGGAATATCTTCTCGCCCAAGTCACCCGATTCGGGGGTAATATCTCGCGCACCGCGGCGTTCATCGGCATGGAGCGTTCGGCGCTGCATCGCAAACTGAAGATGCTCGGCATCAACACCGACGAAAAAACGTCGCCATGAGAAACCCGCCATGAAAGTCATCGTCTGCGGCGCCGGCCAGGTCGGCTTCAACATCGCCCGTCACTTGGCGAAGGAAAACAACGACGTCACCGTCATCGACCAGTCGCCGGACCTGATCCGCCGGATCGGCGACACCATGGACGCCCAGGGCATCGTCGGCCACGCCTCGAACCCCGAGGTGCTGGAGCGGGCCGGCATCAAGGACGCCGACATGATCATCGCCGTCACCTACGCCGACGAGGTGAACATGGTCGCCTGCCAGGTCGCGCACTCGCTGTTCGGCGTGCCGACCAAGATCGCCCGGGTCCGCCAGCAGGCCTACCTGCAACCGCTCTACGCCAACCTGTTTTCGACCGAACACATGCCGATCGACGTGGTGATCTCGCCCGAGATCGAGGTCGCCCGCGCGATCGCGCGGCGCCTGAAGGTGCCGGGCGCGTTCGAGATGATCCCGCTGGTCGGCGACAAGGTGAAACTGGTCGGCGTGCGGTGCCGCGAAACCTGCCCGATCGTCAACACGCCGCTGCGCCAGTTGACGCAACTGTTTCCGGATTTGAACATCGTCATCGTCGGCATCATGCGCGACGGCAAGGCGCTGGTGCCGGATTCCGACGACCACATGCTGCCCGGCGACGAGGTCTACTTCGTGGTCGAAAGCGAGCAATTGGCCCGCGCCATGGGCGCCTTCGGCCACGACGAGCCCGAAGCCCGGCGCCTGCTCATCTTCGGCGGCGGCAACGTCGGGATGTTCCTCGCCCAGGAAATCGAGCGCGATTATCCGTGGGTCAAGACCAAGATTATCGAGGCGGCCGCCGAACGCGCCGAACGCGCCGCCGCCATGCTGGAACGGACCGTCGTCCTGCACGGCGACGTCCTCGACACCCAGATGCTGGAGGAAGCCGGCGTCGGCACCGCCGAAACGGTGGTCGCCGTCACCAACAGCGACGAGACCAACATCCTGTCGTGCCTGCTCGCCAAGCGTCACGGCAACCCGCGCACCATCGCGCTGGTCAACAAGCTGTCCTACGAATCCCTGGTGATGACGCTGGGCATCGACGCGGTGGTCGTGCCGCGCAACATCACGGTCTCGACCATCCTCCAGCACGTGCGGCGCGGCCGCATCCACGCCGCGCACACCCTGCGCGAGGGCTTCGGCGAACTGATCGAGGCCGAGGCGCTGGAAACCTCGCCCCTGGTCGGCCCGCCGCTCAAGGACGTCAAGCTGCCGGCCGGGGTGATGATCGGCGCCGTCATCCGCGACGGCAAAATGATCTGCCCGCGCTCCTCGACGGTGATCGAGCCGAAAGACCGCATCGTGCTCTTCGCCGCGGCCGAATCGGTGCGCAAGGTCGAGCAGATGTTCTCCGTCCAACTCGAATATTTCTGATCCCCAAGGCCCCCAGGCACCCCATGTCCCGCATCGCCTACGTCAACGGCCGCTATCTTCCGCACGCGCGGGCCTCGGTCCACGTCGAGGATCGCGGCTACCAGTTCGGCGACGGCGTCTACGAGGTGGTCCTCATCCATCGCGGCCGCCTGGTGGACGAGGACGGACACCTCGACCGGCTCGACCGCTCGCTCAACGAAATCCGCATCGCGCCGCCGATGGCGCGCGCGCCGATGCGCGCCGTGATGCGCGAGGTCATCCGCCGCAACCGGATCGAGGACGGCATGATCTACATGCAAGTCACCCGCGGCGTCGCCCGGCGCGACCACCCGTTTCCCAAGGCGGCGAAGCCGGCGCTGGTCATGACCGCGCGCGCGCTCACGCCCTTCGATCCCGCGGCCGCGCGAACCGGGGTCGAGGCCATCACCATTCCCGACATCCGCTGGAAGCGCTGCGACATCAAGACCATCGGCCTGTTGCCCAACGTGCTGGGCAAGCAGCAGGCGCGCGAGGCCGGCGCCTACGAAGCCTGGCTGGTGGCCGAGGACGGCACGGTGACCGAGGGCACGTCGTCGAACGCCTGGATCGTGACCCGCGAAGGCGAACTGGTGACGCGCAATCTGTCCGGCGCCATTCTCGGCGGCATCACGCGCCGGGCGATCCTCGATCTCGCCCGCGCCGCCGGCGTGCGCTTCGCCGAGCGCGCCTTCACGGTGGCCGAGGCCAAGGCCGCCCGCGAGGCGTTCGTGTCCAGCGCCACCTCGCTGGTCAAGCCGGTGGTGCGCCTCGACGGCCAGTCCATCGGCAACGGCCACGTCGGCGAGGTCACGGACCGGCTGATCGCGCTGTACGCGGCGCACATGGCGGGGCGATGACCGGCGTCGCCAGACCGCGCGCGGTCCTGTTCGACTGGGATAACACGCTGGTCGACAGCTGGCCCGTCATCGAGGACGCGCTCAACGCCGCGCTCGTCGCCTTCGGCCACGCGCCGTGGTCGCGCGACGAGGTGAAACGGCGCGTGCGCAAGTCCATGCGCGACAGTTTCCCGAAATTGTTCGGCGAGCGGTGGGAGGAGGCGGGCCGAGTCTTCTACGCCCGCTATGCGGCGATCCACGTCGAAAAGCTCACCCCCATCGAGGGCGCCGCCGACATGCTGGCCGAGCTGGCCGAGGCCGGGTTCTATCTCGGCGTCGTCAGCAACAAGAAAGGCGAGTTCCTGCGCCGCGAGGCCGCCGAACTCGGCTGGGACCGCCATTTCGGCCGCCTGGTCGGCGCGCTGGACGCCCCCCGGGACAAGCCCGCGATCGAGCCGATCCTGCTCGCCCTGGAGGGCAGCGGGATCGCGCCCGGCCGCGAGGTCTGGCTGGCCGGCGACGCCGACGTCGACCTGGAATGCGCTCAAAACGCGACCTGTGTGCCCATCCTTTTGCGCGAACACCCCCCCGAGGAGGGCGAATTTCCGAGCCATCCCCCGACCCGGTATTTTTCCGACTGCCGGGCACTTTCCAGGGCCCTGAAATCACTGTAATCTCGCCCCTTGCGTGCCCGGCGCAACGACGATGTGAACCCACGCCGCGCCGCGAAGCCGCACGAGGACCGGGCCACGCGAGGGGAAAGGCCCACGGAAAAGTCATCCTCGGCACAGGGAGAGCCGGACGAACCACCCCACGTCGTCCGCCGGCAGAAAAAAAGGGGAGTCCCAGAGCGCATGTCTTCCGAAAAGACGCAAAACGTCCAAGACGTTTTTCTCAATTACGTTCGCAAAAACAAGACGCCGGTCACCGTTTTCCTCGTCAACGGCGTCAAGCTGCAAGGCATCATCACCTGGTTCGATAATTTCTCGGTGCTGCTGCGCCGCGACGGGCATACCCAGCTCGTCTACAAGCACGCCATTTCCACCGTGATGCCGTCGGGCCCGATCCAGTTGTTCGAGCCCGAGAAGGTCGAGAACGGCGAATAGCCTTGTTCGCAAGCAGTATGATGCGTTGAGTACCTCGTCCCAGTCCGGCCGCGCCTCTTCCGGCGGCGCCCAGAGTCCCGGCGGCTCCGGCGCGGGCGCGCAGTCGTGCATGGTTCTGCACCCGTTTCGGCACGCCGCCCGCCGCGACGGCGCCTCGGCGCGCGACGCCGAGGCCCGGCTGGCCGAGGCCGTGCGCTTGGCCCAGGCCATCGATCTTCGCGTCGTCCATGCCGAGGTCGTCAACATCAACCGGACGGCGCCGGGGACCCTGTTCGGCAAAGGCACGGTCGAACGCATCGGCCGCGTCGTTCTGCCCAAACCCGAGTCCGAAGCGGAAGCCGCGCCGGACGCGGACCGCGAGCGGGAGACGAAGAAGAAGTCCTCGCGCGAGTTGCGCCAGGAAAAACGCCATGCGATCGAGTCCGAACCCACGGTTGCCCTGGCCGTCGTCGACGCGGCGTTGACGCCGGTGCAACAGCGCAATCTGGAAAAGGCCTGGCAATGCAAGGTCATCGACCGCACCGGGCTGATCCTTGAAATCTTCGGGGCGCGGGCGCGCACCCGCGAAGGCCAGTTGCAGGTGGAACTGGCCGCGCTCACCTATCAGCGCAGCCGCCTGGTCCGCGGGTGGACCCACTTGGAACGCCAGCGCGGCGGCTTCGGCTTCCTGGGGGGACCCGGCGAAACCCAGATCGAAACCGACCGCCGCCTGATCGGCGAGCGGATCGTGCGGATCAAGCGCGAACTGGACGAGGTCAAGCGCACCCGCCATTTGCACCGCGCCGCGCGCAAGCGGGTGCCGTATCCGGTGGTCGCGCTGGTCGGCTATACCAACGCCGGCAAATCGACCCTGTTCAACACCCTGACCCGGGCCGAGGTGACCGCCAAGGACCAGCTGTTCGCCACGTTGGACCCGACCATGCGGGCGCTGGCGCTGCCCTCGGGGCGCTCGGCGATCCTGTCGGACACGGTCGGATTCATCTCCGATCTGCCGCACGAGCTGGTCAACGCCTTCCACGCCACCTTGGAAGAGGTGCGCGAGGCCGACATCGTCGTCCACGTCCGCGACGCGGCGCACCCCGAAACCGAATCCCAGAAAAGCGACGTTCTCGCCGTTCTCAAGGAAATCGGCCGCGCGGCCCCACCGACAGGCGGGTCACCGGCTCCGTGGACAGGCGGGCCAACGGTCCCGCCGACAGGCGGGCCAACGACGGAATCTCCGCACGACGAGGTCGAAGAGGGCATGATCGAGGTCCTGAACAAGATCGACTTGCTCCCCAGCGAGGCCCGCGATGCGCTCAAGGTCCGCGTTACCCGCGGCAATACCGACGTAGTCGCGCTCTCGGCGGTCACGGGCGAGGGCTGCGCCGAATTGCTGGCGCTGCTGGATCGGCGCATCGCCGAAAAGCTCTCCCTGATCGAGGTCACGCTCGCGCCCCAGGACGGCGCCGATCTCGCCTGGCTGTACGCGCACGGCGAGGTGGTCGAGCGCGCGGATTCCGAGGACGCCATCGTCGTGAAAGTCCGCCTCGACCCCGCCCAGGCGGCGCGATTTGCAAGGCGGCGGAGGTCTTCACGAATACTGTAATAATTGCAATAATATTTTAAGGGATGTTCAATTGGATTTAGTGATTGAGCACAGTCGCTATTATCAGTCAGATCGGTTACACTGGGCCATTGCTTAGTATTGGATAATCTATGATTTCAGGCTTGGCATCAAAAAGTCGCCCTCGGTACAACTTCTCCGAACCTGTGGACCTCAATACGGTTGCAGGGGGTGATCGGCTGTTTAAGGAACTTGAGTCAACAAAAGCGTTTCAGCGACTGAGATCCATTCGCTTTCTTGGTGGGATCGATTACCTCATGGTTCGCTCGCCTAATGGGGTGAAAAGAAACACTCGATATACACGATATCAACATAGCCTTGGTGTAGCAGGGCTTGCTCTTTTTTACAGTGAAATACGAGACCTACATCCAACCGATCGCCGGATGGTTTTTGCTGCCGCACTTTTGCACGATATAGGACATGCGCCACTTTCACACTCATTAGAGCCCGTTTTCAAAGACGTCTTTAAACTCGATCAT
>CAYIQU010000100.1:0-5768 GCA_964365645.1 uncultured Hyphomicrobiales bacterium
GTCTTTCCCGCCCGTGGACGCACCGTGTGCGCGGTTTGTTCGGGCGGCAACGTCGACGCCGCCGTTTTCCGCACCGCGCTCGAGCGGTTCGCCTAAAACAACAAAGATCAGCCGAACAGCTTCTTGCCTTCGGGCGAGGCCGCGCCGACGATCCGCGCCGCCGGCGCGGACAACGCGTCGGTTCCGCCCGTCGCCGTCTCGGCGGCGGGAGTCTCGCGGCGCTCGTTCATGCGCTTGCAATTGCCTTCGATGAAGGCGCCCGTCTCGATGGAAAGGCTTTCGTGCCAGACGTCGCCGGCCACGTGCGCGGTGCGGGCGAGATGAACGACCCGGGCCTTGATCTGGCCGTCGATGCGGCCGTGCACGCGGACGGTTTCGGCGAGAATCTCGCCCTTGATGTCGGCGGTTTCGCCGACGAGCAGCGATTTAGCGCGAATGTCGCCCTCGACCGTGCCGTCGATCTGCACCTCGCCCTGGCTGACGAGATCGCCGATCAGGCGCATGTCGGCGCTGATGATGGACGGCGGCGGTCCGGCGGCGCCCGCGCCCGCGGGGGGCGACTTCTTACTCTTTGAAAACATGCCGCCCGGCCTTGATGAAGTTCATGGGATTCTTCGGCTTGCCCTTGAAGGCGATTTCGTAATGCAGATGCGCGCCGGTGCTGCGCCCCGAGTTGCCGAGCAAGGCGATTTCCTGGTTGAAGCCGACCTTGTCGCCCTTCTTCACCAGGGTCTTGTCGAGGTGGGCGTAACGGGTGATGAGGCCGTAGCCGTGGTCGATTTCGACCATGCGTCCGAATTTATCCTGGAATCCGGCGAAGGTGACGACGCCCGCCGCGGGGGCGTGGACCTTCGAGCGGAGCGGCGCGCCCATGTCGAGGCCGTAGTGGGCCGCCCACATGCCGTTGACCGGGTCGAGCCGTTTGCCGAAGTGGCTGTTGATGGCGTAGCTGGTCAGCGGCGCGGCGAGCGGAATATTCTGCATCGCGCCTTGCAGGGACTCCCAGCGGGAAAGCCGATGCGAAAGCGATTCCATCTCGGTCGCGAACGGATCCTCGCCCTCGTCGAGCGCCGCTTTCGCCGATTTCAGCGGAATGAAGGGGCCGCCCAGGCCTTTCGCGCCGCGCGGCTTGTTTTTGTTCGCGGCGAGAAGATGGTTGGGGTCGATCCCCGCGATTTGCAGGACTTTCTCGGTCGATTCGATGAATCCGGTCGTGCGGTCGGCCAATTGGCGGACCGATTCCAGCTGCGTCTCGCGCAACGAGGCCAGCTTGTTTTCGACCTCGCGCACCTGGCGGCGCAACTCGTTGGCTTCGAACAGGGCTTGATTGCGCTCGGCCAGCGCGGTCTGCAATTCAGCGTCGACCGGCGCGGCGGCGGTTCCCTTGGTGGAAAACTTCCGGGACGCCAGCGAATGCATGCTCTTTTCGATGTCGATCAACTGCGCTTGCAGCTTGTCGCGGGCGTCGGTCATCTGCGCGCGTTCTTCCTCGGTGGAACGAAGTTCCGTCTCGACCGAGGACAGGTTTTTTTCGAGCTGCGCCGTCCGATCCTGAAGGCCCGGGGACATGGCCCCCTGGTTGGTCGCGATCTCGCGGGTGATGGCGTTGAATTTCTTCTGGTAGTCGGCGACTTCGCCCAGCAAAGAGCGGTAGGCCAGCCGGGCATTGGCGATCTGGTTGTCCTTCAGGGCGACGACCTGGGCGTGGAGAAGGTAGTTGATCGAGGAAAACGCGCCCCAGCCCATGAGCGCAAGCGCCATGACGGTGACCGAAACCTGGGCGCGCTGGGAAATCCGCATGTGGGAAATGCGGCCCTCGGCCCGGACGATGATTTGTCGTTCCGGAAAGCGCCGGTCGAGCCAGGCCTGAAGGCGGGTGCGCCAACCCTCGGGCCCATCGGGGGATTTGTTGCCGGCGGATTTCGGACTCAGTCGTCTCGTCTCCACGCTGCTATCCCCTCCCCTTAACGGAAAAAACCCGGTCGCCGTTTTGTAAACGGTCTTTATCCGGCCCTTCCGGCTTCGTTTTCGTTGGCGTCACGCGTGCCCCGGTCGTGGTGGACGGGCGGCGCGGCAAAAGACCGTAGCCATTGGCTCTTGGGCTGGCAAGCGCCGATTGGGCGAAAACCCCTTGCGAAACCTCCGCGCCAGGGATCGATTTTCTCTTTTCTTTTCATGCAATTGAATGGGTTCCCGCGCGGCGCGGAACGCGCAACGTCCTGGAGGAGAAAGGGCCGGGGGGATATGCTGGCGGCCATGAGCGAAATCTCCTCCGATTCTCCCCCCGGCAGACCCGAGGCGTCCCCCTGGGGACCCCGGCATCCGGCCTGGCACGTGGCGACGTGGTTCGGCATCGGCCTGTTGCCCAAGGCGCCGGGAACCTGGGGCTCGTTGGCCGCCGTCCCCTTCGCCTACGGCATTCAACACGCGGCCGGCCCCGCCGGTCTCGCGGTCGCGGCCGTGGCCGTGTTCGCCCTGGGGGTCTGGGCGGCCGAGGCGTTCCGCCGTCGCAGCGGGCACGAGGACCCCCAAGCCGTCGTCGTCGACGAGGTCGCGGGACAATGGCTCGCCCTGGTGCCCGCCGGAAACGACATCGTGCTCTATGCCGCCGGGCTTTTGCTGTTCCGCCTGTTCGACATCTGGAAGCCCTGGCCGGTGTCCTGGGCCGACCGGCGCGTCGGCGGCGGCTGGGGCATCATGCTCGACGACGCGTTCGCCGGCGCGTACGCGGGCGGCCTGGTCTGGGCCTTGGCGACGTTCGTGTCCCGTTGATGGAATAAGGGTGGCGCCATGACCGAAATGTTTTCCTCTCCCCTGCCCGGCCTCGCCCAGGAGGTTCTGGACACCTGCCGCGCGGCCGGACTGATGCTGGCGACGGCGGAATCCTGCACCGGCGGACTGATCGCCGCGTGCCTGACGTCGCAAGCGGGCGCCTCGGCGGTGGTCGAGCGCGGCTTCGTCACCTACACCAACCGCTCCAAGCAGGACATGCTGGGCGTGCCGGCGCACCTGTTCGCCGCCGTCGGCGCGGTCAGCGAGGAGGTCGCGCGCGCCATGGCCGAGGGCGCGCTGGAGCGCGTGCCCGCCCACATCAGCGTTTCCGCGACCGGCATCGCCGGTCCCGGCGGCGGCACGGAAACCAAACCGGTCGGGCTGGTTCACATCGCCAGCGCGCGCCATGGCCGCGCCACGCTGCACGAACGCCACGTCTTTTCGGGCGACCGCGACGCCGTCCGCCGCCAGGCGACGGAAACGGCGCTCAGGCTGCTGCTGCGGCAGTTGGCGGACTGAGCCGATCAATAGCGCTTGTAGGGCAGGAATTTGCCCGACATGGTGATCTTGACCCGGTCGCCCTTGGGGTCCGGCAGGCGTTCCATCTTCATTTCGAAGTCGATGGCGCTCATGATGCCGTCGCCGAATTCGTCGTGGATCAACTCCTTCCATGTGGGGCCATAAACCTGGATCAACTCGTAGAAGCGGTAGATGGTCGGGTCCGTCGGCGGCACCGAGGGCAGCGAGCCGCGATACGGAATTTCCGCCAGCAGCGCGGCCGAACCCTTGGGCAGGCCCAGCAGCTTTTCCGCCTTCCCCGCTTCGCCCTTTTCCAGCGGCATCTGGCCCAGCAGCGCGGCGGTGATCAGGACCGGCGACGCCTTGGGGCTGACCTTGGCGCAGATGGTTTTCCACGACAAACCCTTGGCGCGTTTGGCTTCGAGCACTTTCTCGGTCAGTTCGGCACGGTTCATGGTCTCCTCCTTGTATGGCGTTAGGCGTGGTGACGGTTATCCGGCGCGCGTGGCGCGAAGCGGAATGGATTGCGGCTCTATGGCCGTCGGCCGGACCAGCGGCGGATGGCGCGGGTCGGCGTGACGGCTGCCCGCGAGATCGCGGGACCGGTTGACGAGGAATTCGAGCAGGTGATTCCGCGTCGCGTAGTACAGCGGATGGCGGTGCATGTCGTGGCGGGTGCGGTCGCGGGGCAGCGGGTTCTCGATGATCTCGGCGATTACCGCGCCGGGTCCGTTGCTCATCAGGATGATCCGGTCGGCGAGCAGGATCGCCTCGTCGATATCGTGGGTAATCATGAAGACCGTCTGATGCATTTCGCGGCAGATGCGCAGCACCTCGTCCTGGAGCATTCCGCGGGTCAGCGCGTCGAGCGCGCTGAACGGTTCGTCCATCAGCATCATCTTGGGCTCGATGGCCAGCGCGCGGGCGATGCCGACCCGCTGGCGCATACCCCCCGATAGCTGCGCGGGCTTTTTCGCTTCCGCCCCCTCGAGGCCGACCAGGTCGATGAACCGGCGGCAATGCTCCAGGATCTTGTCTCGCGGCCATTCGGGCCGGCGCGAGCGCACCGCGAAGGCGATGTTGCCGATCACGCTCAGCCACGGCAGCAGGGCGTGACTTTGGAAAATCACGGCGCGGTCCAGGCTCGGCCCCTCGATCGCCGCGCCGGCGGCGAGAACGGTTCCCTCGTCGGCGCGGTCGAGGCCGGCGAGAATGTTGAGGATGGTGGTCTTGCCGCAGCCGGAATGGCCGATCAGGCAGACGAATTCGCCTTCGTTGACCGCGAACCACAAGTCCTTGAAGACGGCGGTGGCGCCGCCCGCGCCGGAATAAATCCGGCTGATGCCTTCGACTCGGATGATCGGACGGGGAGATTCGTCGGTCATGGCGTCCTCATTCGGGATAGGCGACCAGTCGCCCCGCGCGGCTGAGGGCCTGGTCGAGAATCATCCCCATCATGCCGATCACCAGGATGGCGATCAGGACGTTGGTGAGCGACAGGTTGTTCCATTCGTTCCAGACGAAGTAGCCGACGCCGGTGCCGCCGACCAGCATCTCGGCGGCGACGATCACCAGCCAGGCGATGCTGATGGAAATGCGCATCCCGGTCATGATCGTCGGCGCGGCGGCGGGCAGGATGACGGTGAAAGCGAGCCTGAGTCGCCCGACTTCGAGGGTGCGGGCGACGTTGAGCCACTCGCGCCGCACGCCGGCGACGCCGAAGGCGGTATTCAGCAGCATCGGCCAGACCGAGCAGATGAAAATCACGAAGATCGCCGAAAGCCCCGAGTCCTTGATGGTGTAGAGCGCCAGCGGCATCCAGGCGAGCGGCGAGATCGGCTTCAACACCTGGATGAAAGGGTCCAGCGCCCGATAGATCAGCGGCGACATGCCGATGGCGAAGCCGAGCGGCAGCGCCACCAGGATGGCGAGCGCGTATCCGGCCAGCACGCGGGCCAGCGAATAGGCCAACTGGATGCCGAGACCCTTGTCGTTGGGGCCGTTGTCGTAGAAAGGATCGGCGAGGTGTTGCGCCAGTTTGGCGCCCACGTCGAGCGGTCCCGGCACCGCCGATTGGCCGGTCACGGCCGCGGTCCCCATCAGCTTGGCGTATTCCGGATCCATGGCGGCGGTCGGCCCGCCACCCTGGACGGCGAGATGCCATATCCCCAGGAACAACGCGAGGATGAGCAGCGAGGCCAATCCCGAACGCACCCCGAGGGGGAGCGTCTTCATCACGCCCTCCCGATCTTGAAACTCTTGAGGTAGGCGTCGGGCTGGGCGGGGTCGAACTCCTTGCCCATCACTTTATACTTGCCGTAGGTCGTGGCCGGCGGCTTCAGGCCCATGTCCGACATGACCTTCGCGGCATCGGTGGCCAGGAAAACCTGCTCCGCCACGCGGCGATAATCGACCTCGCCCTTGATCTGCCCCCAGCGCTTCATCTGGGTCAAAATCCAGACCGCCATGGAATGCCA
>CAYIQU010000100.1:5778-6168 GCA_964365645.1 uncultured Hyphomicrobiales bacterium
GCGCGAAATCGATCCGGTTGGGGACCGTGTGCACTTTCCCCAATCCGTCGGCGAAGGTGCCGGTCAGGACCTGTTCGACCACCGTCACCGGCTGGTTGAGATAATTGGCGGGCGCGATGGCGGCGGCGATCTCCTTGCGGTTGGCGGGCTTCGAGGCGTAGGCGGTCGCGTCGATGATCGCCTTGAGCAGCGCCTGGAAGGTGTTCGGCATCGAGGACACGAACTCGTGGCTGGCGGCGAAGGCGCAGCACGGATGGCCGTCCCAGATTTCCTTCGACAGGATATGGATGAAGCCGACGCCGTCATAGACCGCGCGCTGGTTGACCGGATCGGGCGCGAGGAAGCCGTCGATGTTGTCGGCGCGCAGGTTGGCGACCATTTCCGGCGGCG
>CAYIQU010000101.1:0-6103 GCA_964365645.1 uncultured Hyphomicrobiales bacterium
CATTCTCGCCACCGGCGTCGTCCAGGAAATCCGCAAGTTCGATTTCGTCGTTTCCTGGCGCATGGTCGCCAGCGTACCGCTGTTCAAGAAACTGGACGCGATGCGCGTATCCGATATCGTCAGCGTCCTCAAAAGCAAGAATATTCCCGCCCGCCACGCCATCGTCCGACGCGGCGAGCACGCCGACGCGATGTATTTCATTCTGTCGGGCGACGTGCTGGTCGATATGCCGCCCGAGCCGAAACGACTCGGCCCCGGCGATTTCTTCGGCGAAATCGCCTTGATCAAGCGCGGCAAGCGAACCGCGACGGTGGTTTCGGACACCGAATGCAGTCTTCTGGTCCTCAGCTTCGATGATTTCGAGCGTCTGCTGGGCGAGATTCCCGAACTGGCGGAACAGCTCCATCAAATCATGGCGCAACGGCTGCTGGAACTGGAACACGCCGGCGTTTCCGTGTGATACGTCGGCCATGCCGCTGTCGCCGCAAGCCATTCATGACGCCCTCCACAACGCCCTGGCGTTGGAACGCGCCCAGCGCTTCGACGAGGCCGAGGCCGCTTACCGCCGCGTCCTTGCCGCGCAGCCCGGAAACGCCGATGCGCTGCACCTTCTCGGCGTTCTGGTCCATCGCCTGGACCGAACGGCCGAGGCGATCGAGTTCCTGGAAAAAGCGTCGCGTCGGGCACCACGCGACGTTCATATCCTCGATAACCTGGGGCAGCTCTATAAAGCGGCGGGCCGCCAGGAAGATGCCAAGAAGAAATTCCGACGGGCGATCGCCCTTGACCCCGCCTTCGCCGATGCTCACAACAACCTGGGCATCGCGCTCATGGTCGAAGGGCGCCATGATGAAGCCGACCCTTGCTTCCGGACGGCTCTCCGGATACGGCCCGATCATCCCCAGGCCCTTTACAATCTCGCCACGCTGCTGACCGCGCGCGGACGTTACGCCGAGGCGATCCCGATCTTTCGCCAAGTCCTGGCGGCGCACCCCGATCTCGCCGACGCCCACAACAACCTGGGACACGCGCTGCTCGAAACAGGTGCGGGACGAGACGCCGAGTCTTGCTTTCACGCCGCGCTTTCCCGCGATCCGGCGCATGCGGACGCCCTGGCGAATCTGGGAAAAATAAACCTCCTGCGCTACGACACGGCCGCCGCCGAGGATTTCCTGCGCCGGGCGATCGCCGCCAACCCCGATCACGCGCGGGCGCTGTCGGGCTTAGGCGTGGCCTTGCTTCGCACCGGCCGCCACGGCGAGGCGCTGGAGGCCCAGCGCCGGGCCCTGAGTCTCGATCCGACCTTCGACGAGGCTTTCGCCAATCTCGCTGTCCTGATTCTATCGACGTGCTCCTGGGCGGAATATGAGTCGTTGATGGCCGATCTCGACCTCCGAACCCGGGCCGCCATCGACGGCGGCCACCCGCCTCCCGAATTCCCCCTGCTCAGCCTTCATCGATCCGCCGATCCCGGCCTCAACTTCCATGTCGCCCGGCTTCGCAGCGCCGACATCGAACAGCGGTCGGCCGCCGCCACCCTGCCCCCGGTTCAGGCCGCGGACCGCGCCGGACGAACGAAAATCGTCCTTGGCTATCTTTCCACCGATTTCCGCACCCATCCCGTCGGGCAGCTTGTTCGACCGCTGTTCGGGCTTCATGACCGAGATCGTTTCGAGGTGCGCGCCTATTCCAACGGCCCGGACGACGGCGGCGACTATCGCAAGGCCTTCGAGCGCGAGGCCGACGCCTTCATCGACATTCGAACGCTGACCGATCACGAGGCGGCGGAACGCATTCGTGCCGACGGGGTCGATATTCTCGTCGATCTTGGCGGCTACACCCAGGGCAACCGCCTGGGAGTCGCCGCCTTGCACCCGGCACCCCTGGCTTTCTCTTATGTCGGCTTCGCCGGCACGATCGGCGGTCGAATATTCGATTACACCGTGGTCGATCCGATCGTCGTCCCTCCCGCCAACGCGCGGTTTTATTCCGAGAAACTGGTCGTCGTTCCGCCTTGCTATTTGATTCATGACCGCGAGCCGATCGCGGACAAGCGCTTGACCCGCGCCGACGAGGGCTTGCCTGAAAAGGCTTTCGTGTTCTGCTCGTTCAACGAAGCGCGCAAACTGACGCCCACGGTTTTCGACGCCTGGATGGGCTTGTTGCGCGACCTTCCCGAGACCGTTCTTTGGCTTTACCGCAGCAACGCCATCATGGTCGACAATCTTTCGCGGGAAGCGGCGGCTCGCGGAGTCGATCCGGCGCGATTGATCTTCGGCGCGCGCCGGCCCAAGCCCGAGCATTTGGCGCGCCTGGCGTTGGCCGACCTCGGCCTCGACACCATGCCTTTCAACGGCGGCGTCACGACCAGCGATGCCCTGTGGGCCGGGCTGCCGGTGATCGCCGTCCGCGGCACAAACTGCGCCTCGCTGGGGTCCGCCAGCAAGCTCGCGGCCATCGGCCTTTCCGAACTGGTCGCCGACGACCTGGCGGGCGCCATGGCGATGACCCGGCGCCTGGCCGGCGATCGAAACGCCCTGGCCGCTGTTAAAGCCAAACTCGCGGCGAATCGCCTCACCACGCCCCTCTTCGACAGCGAACGGTTCGCGCGAACCCTGGAACGGGGCTACGAAGAAGCCTTCCGCTTGTGCCGGGCGGGCGAGTCGCCGCGGCACATCGTTCTCGACGACGGCGTTCGCGGACTTTACGACGACAAAAGTTGACCGGCGACGCGCCGGTTTATTCGGCCGGCTGGGGAACGGGCTTGGGGGATTCCTTGGCCGCCGGGATCAGAAGCGAGATCACCACGCCCGCCAACGCAATGCCCGCCAGCAGCGTGAACAGGGTCCGGAATCCGCCGGTCGCGTCGTAAAGCCAGCCCTCGATCCGCACGCCGATGGTCGCGATGCCGAGCGCGACGATGAACTTCAGGCCGAAGGCCAGACTGCGCCAGCGCGACGGGGTATAGCGGGTGAACAGCATGTTCTCCGCCGTGGTCGAGCCCGCGTTGACGAAAAGCATCAGGAAGGCGACGGCGACGAGCGGCGCGCCGTCGAGAACCCCGGCCAGAAGCAGGATCGGCGCCTGGATCAGGAAACCGATGGTATAGACCCGGTTCGGCGAGAACGTGTCGCTGATCCGCCCATAGGCGAATTGGAGAAGACCCGAAAGGGCGTAGACCCCCGCCACCAGCGCCGAAACGCCCAGCAACCCGCCCTCGGTTCCCATCACCCGTTCCGAGAAAAGCTTCGGCACCGCCGGCTGGGTCGCCTGGTAGATCAGGCTGGTGCAGAGAATGGAAAAAAACATGATCGTGAGCGCGCGGGTCGCGTCCCCGCGCGACACCGGCGCGTCGGGCCGGCGGTCGGCCTCGCTTTCGACGATCACGCCGCGGGCGACCAGGATCATGAACAAAACACCGGTCGCCAGCACCGCGACGCCGGGCCACAGGAACGCGGCGTGCCATCCCGCCCAATCGATCAGGGCGCCCGTCATCAACGCCGCCGCCGCCGGGCCGAAGCCGCCGAACATGTTGTTGATGCCGAGCGCGGTCCCGCGATTGACCGCGTTGCGGACCAGCCAGGCAAGCCCGACCGGATGATAGATGGAAGCGAAAAGCCCGGTCACCGAAAGCCCGAGCGCGATCTCGAACGGCGTGCGGGCCAATCCGGTGGCGATCATGCCCGTCCCGGTGCCGAGGAAGAATAGACTCATCATCCCCGTCGCCTTCCAGCGGTCGCCGAGCCAACCGGCCAACGGCGCGCCGAAGCCGAACAACGCGTTGCCGACGACGATCAGCGCGACCGCCTCGCCGTGGGTCAGGCCGAGGTCTTTTTCCAGCGCCAGAACGGCGACGAAGAAGATCGGCGCGAACAGATGCGCATAGGAGTGTCCGACGCAGGAGAAGCCGAGCGCGAACCGGGCGGACGTCATGTTGGGCGCGGACATCGATTCTTCCCCGAACCCCCTGCCGGAAAAGGGTTATGCTGCGGGGCCAATCATGGTGGCATTGCCGCCGACGCCGCGCAACCCCCGCCCCCCGGAACGCGCCTATTCCTCCGCGATCCAGCGAACGGCGGAAACGCGGCCGGGCTTGGCGCCGGCGGGGCGCTCGGCCCCGAGAATCGTCGCGAGATCGACCGCCAGCCGGCCCAGGTCCGAATCGAATTGCCAGGGCGGATTGACCACGATCAGCCCGCAGCCGTTGAGGCGTTCCGGATCGGTCGGCGGCCGCAGCAGAAGTTCGGCCGCGAGAATCCGGCGAATGCCGGAATCGGCCAGCGCTTTATAGAAAGCATCCACCGGCGGACGATCCTTGATCGGATACCACAGAACGAAGACACCGGTGGCGAAGCGGCGATGGCCGTCCTTCAGGCCCTTGAGCATGACGGCGAACTCGTCCTTGCGCTCGAAGGGCGGATCGACCAGCACCAGCCCGCGCCGCTCCTTGGGCGGAAGCCACGCCTTGATCGCCTCGTAGCCGTCCATGCGCTTGACGACCGTTTGTTCGTCGCCCCTGAATTCGCGGGCGAGAACGCGGGAGTCCTCGGGATGCAGTTCCGCCGCGAACAGGCGGTCCCGGGGACGCAACAGCGTCCGGGCGATCCGGGGCGAGCCCGGATACCACCGCGGCGGCTGCTTGATGGCCGGCTTTTTTCCCCCGTTGACGGCGGCAACGGCTTTCAGCAACAGCGCCATCCCCGGCGGACGGTCCTTCGCCGCCAGGACGCGGCCGAGCCCTTCCCGCCACTCGCCGGTCCGTTCCGCCTCGTCCGCCGTCAGGTCGTAACGCCCGAGGCCGGCATGGGTGTCGACGACGCAAAACGGCGTTTCCTTGCGTTTCAAATGGTCGATGACCAAGGCGATCGCCGCGTGCTTGAAGACGTCGGCGAAGTTTCCCGCGTGGAAGGCATGACGATAGTTCATGGCGTTCGGCCCTCTTCATAGCATAATGATCGCGCCCTGATGACCCCCCTGGATCGGACTTCGACGGTGGACCCCTTGTTGGAGCGCGCCGCCCGCCTCGCCGAGGCCGGCGACGCCGCCGGAGCCTATGCCGCCGCGCGCGCCGCTCTGGACCTGCGCCCCGACGCGCGCCAAGTCTTGAACCTTGCCGCCCGGCTGGCCCTTGATGCCGGGCACGCTCAAGACGCCGCCGATCTCGCCCGCGAGAGCGCCCGACTCGACGCCAACGACGCCGAGGCCGCGGTTCTGCTCGGCCGCGCCGCGTTTGCCGTCGGCCGGCTGCCGGAAGCGATCGAGGCCCTGCAACGGGCGATTCGGCTTTCCCCCGACGACGCGGCGGCGCGCGTCGAATTGGGCCGCGCCTGGCTTGCCGCCGCCGAACCGGAGAAAGCCCTGCCCCATTTGCGCCGAGCCGTCGCCCTCGATCCCCGGGACACGCACGGCGCCGGAGCTTGGCTGGCGGTGGCCGAAGGCGGGCCGGCCGCCGAGTTGCCGCCGGCCTTCGTCCGCGCGCTTTTCGACCAATACGCCGATCGGTTCGACGCCGAACTGCGCGACGTGCTCGGCTACCGCGCGCCGGAGGCGCTCGCCCAATTGACCGCGCGGGTCATCGGCGCGCCGGCGGGCGATCTCGACGTTCTCGACCTCGGCTGCGGCACCGGCCTGTCGGGCGTATCCTTCCGCCCCTTCGCCCGCGCGCTGATCGGCGTCGATCTGTCCCCGCGCATGGCGGAAAAAGCGCGCGCGCGCGGCCTCTACACCCGGGTCGACGTTGGCGACATGACCGCCGCCATGAACACGGCCGACGCCTTTCATTTGATCGTCGCGGTCGATGCGCTGGGCTACGTCGGCGATCTGGCTCCGATTTTTCGCGCGGCCCAAGGCGCGCTTCGCCCCGGCGGCCGGTTCGCGGCGACGGTGGAAACGAATCCCGATGCCGACGGCGTCGTCCTGTCGGCGGCCCGACGTTTCCGCCACGGCGAAAATCACGTCCGCCGGATCGCGGTCGAGGCCGGGCTCGCTTTCGTCGCGCGGGAAGAGATCGTCCTGCGCCGCGACCGCGGCCAGCCGGTCGCCGGGCTCGCCTTCGTCCTGGCGCGGACGGGCTGACGAATCTCAACGAAACCGCGCCCTTTCC
>CAYIQU010000102.1:0-5455 GCA_964365645.1 uncultured Hyphomicrobiales bacterium
CCATCCGTCCGCCGCCGGAAACGGCGATGATCGGCAGCTTCGGAAATTCGGCCTTGAGCGCGCGGATGGTCTCGATGCCGTCCCGTTCGGGCATCATGATGTCGGTGATGACCAGATCGAACGGAAACTCGCGATGGCGGCGCACGCCGGCGGCGCCGTTCTCGGCGGTGGCGACGACGTGACCGGCGGCGATCAGGATTTGTTCGACCGTGAAACGAACCAGGTCCTCGTCGTCGATCACCAGAATGCGGGCCATGAAACGGCGCTCCTTCAACTTGTTCCTTGGATGGGATGGCCTCGCGTGGGATGGGCGGCGGCCGTCAGCGGCAGGTGGATGCGGAACGTCGATCCCTTGCCTATTTCCGAATCCACTTCGATGGCGCCGCCGTGTTCCTCGACGATGCCGTGCGCCATGGACAGGCCCAGGCCGGTGCCTTCGCCCACTTTCTTGGTGGTGAAGAAGGGATCGAAGATCCGCTCCTTGATGGCGGCGGTCATGCCGGTCCCGTTGTCCTCGACGGTCAGGACGGCGCAGGGACCGCCACGGAGCTTGCCCAGCCGCAACGCCGTTTGGGCGTCGATGTCGCGAACGCCAAGGCGGACGGCGATGCGCCCGTCGGCGCGGCCGTCGATCGCCGCGACCGCGTTGGTGACGAGGTTCAGGATGACGGCCTCGATCTGCGGCGCGTCGGCCATGACGTGAATCGGTTGCGCGGGAATTTCGGATTCGAGCTGGATCGCGGAAGGAACGCTGGACTGCGCCAGGCGCAGGGCATCCCCCACCGCCGCGCGCAGGTCGACGGCGGCTTTGCGCGGCGCCTCCCGCCGGCTGAAAGCCAGCACGCGCGCGACCAGGTCCTTGGCCCGGCTGCTCGCCTCGACCACCTTGTCCAGCGCGGCTCGCGCCGGGCTGTCCGGGGGCAGGCCGTCGGCGGTCATCTTGCTCAAGGCCAGGATCGGCACCAAAAGATTATTCAGGCTGTGCGCCACGCCGCCCGCCAGGTTGCCCAGCGATTCCAGCTTTTGCGCGTGGCGCAGATGGTTCTCGGTCATCTTGTAGTCGGTGATGTCCTGGACGACGCCCAACATGCGTAACGGCCGGCCCATGGCGTCGCGCAGCACGTCGCCCTTTTCCGACAACCAGCGCACCGTGCCGTCGGCGCGGACGATGCGGTGCTCGATGTTGTATTCGGCGCCTTTTTCGACGCAGGCGTTCACGGCGTCGATCACCCGTTGGCGGTCGTCGGAGTGAATGGCGGCGAGGAAGTTCTCGTAGGTGGTTTCGATCGTTCGTTTGTCGTAGCCGAACAGAGGACCGATCCGTTCCGACCAGTACAGATTGCCGGTGACGATGTTCCAGTCCCAGGTGCCGATGTTGGCGAAGGTCTGACTGGTCTGGAATCGTTCCTCGCTGATTTTCAGGGCTTCTTCGGCACGGTGGCGATCGGTGATGTCCTCGCCGGCGCTGAGGCAGCCTTCGATCCGGCCGTCCGCGCCGCGCAAGAACGAATTGTGCCACAGGATCAGGCGTCGCCCGCCGCCGGCGGTCAGGATCTCGTTTTCATAATTCTCGACGGCCTCGATCCGGCCCGCGAGTATTTTCGCGAAAACGTCCCTGACATCCTCGCGCTGGCTTTCGGGGATGCAGGTCTCGAACCAATTCCGGCCCAGCAGCTCGGCCTCGGGGCGGCCCAGGATTTCGCACCCCTTGCGGTTGACCATGCGGATTTCGCCCGCCGCGCCCAGGGAAACGATCATGGTGTTGGCGATCTGGAGGTAGCTTTCCGCGCGCTCCTTCTCGGCGGCGAGATCGCGGGTTCGCTCCTCGACCCGGCGTTCGAGGGTGAAGGCAAGCTCGCGGATTTTCTCTTCCCAGGCTTTTTGTTCGGTGACGTCGGTGATGGCGCCGACCATGCGCACGGCCTTGGCCTTGGCGTCGCGCACGGACTCGCCCCGCGACAAGATCCAGCGGTAGGTTCCGTCCCTGTGGCGCAGCCGCATCTCGACCCGGTAGGGCTCGCCGGTCTCGATGTGGCGGCGAACGGCGCTTTCGACCGCGGCCTTGTCGTCGGGATGGATCAGGCCGAAGAACGAGGCCGCGACGTTGGGCAGTTCGTCGTCGCGGTAGCCGAGAATTTCCTTCCAGCGCGGCGAAAGGTAATCCTCGCCGGTTTCGATGTTCCAGTCCCAGATGCCGTCGTTGGTTCCCCGGATGACGAGACTCAGGCGGGATTCGCTTTCGGCGAGCGCCCGCTCGCGTCGGCGACTTTCGGCCTCGCGACGGCGGAGAAGGGCGGTCAACAAGAGAATAGCGGCCGACGTTGCGATCAGCACGGCGAGAGAAACGACCGATTGGAATTTCCATCGCTCAAGAATCTTGCTCATGGGCGACATGATTACGAAGGTGAGCGGCGATAAATTTTCTTGAGTGAGCGTCCGTGCGACCAGGAGCTTCTCGACACCGTCAATGGGAGAGGGAAGGACGTGGAAGCTCACGGGGGCGCCGGAATAAACGTGAGTCCGGGTCGCGGAATCGGGTCCGATGTTTCGGCCGATGACGTGGCGGACATTGGACGAAGCCGCCATGACGATGCCGCCTTTGTCGATCAGCGCCGCCGAGCCGTTCATCTCGATCGGGCGGACCGAATCCATGACCTCGTTGAACAGGCCGATTTCGAGAGAGGCGCCGACCACGCCCCGCCGCCGTCCGTCTCTGCCCATAAGGGCGCGGGACGACTGGAGAATAAGCGGAGCCTCTTGGGTCGGGGCGCGTACGGGGCCGGTGATATGCAGCGTGCCGGGATCGGGGTCGTTCCATGAGTCGACGAAATAGGCGCGGCGGCTGGCGTCGAATCCCTTGAATCCGGAAAGGCTCATGTGCGTGACGAAGCCGCGTTCGTCGGTGACGAAAATCTGGCGGATCTCCGGCAGCACGTCCTTCAAGATTTGCAATCTTCTCGAGATTTCATCTTCCCCGCTGGACGGGGCGGAAACGATTTCGGCGGCCCGATCGAAGATCAGGCGAACGGCGCGCAACCGTCCGGAAATATTTTCTTCGGCGATGCGGGCAAGTTCGCCTAAATGCCGCTTTTCGGCCTCGATCGAACGTTCATGGGCCCAATACCGATCCGCGCCCATGGCCAGGAACAAAAAGGCGATCAACCCGCCGGCACCGAACCAGTAAGGCGAAGGGATTAGTCGTCCATTCCCTGCAAACGCGCTCATATGGAAATCCGTCTAGAATCCCCCTCGGTCCGGGGACGTCCTAGCGGGACGTGGGGACATACCCCCATAGGTTCAAGGGGGGCGGCTGGGCAAAGAAACGGATATGGAAATAGCCGCATGGCCGCGTCGCAAAACGCGACGGATTTCAAAACGCGAAAGCCACACCCTATTTCGGGTCATTCATGCGGGTGGAACGGCGGATTTTTCACGAAAAGAGTTCCAGTTTGCCCTCAACGGGATTGATCCGGCACGAGGCTTGCTTCGTCCGAGATGGAAGGCTTAGTGATTTAAAAAAACATACGGGAGAAAACCCTTATGCGAGAAACGCAAGCGGACCTTTCCGGGCGGCGGGCGAAGGGGCAATATGGACCATCGGGAAATGGCCTAGGAGTTCGGCGCGGCGGCAAGGATCGCCAAGCCGTTCGCGCTCCGAGTTCCGCGCGACAGGATCGACGTCAACCGCATGGATGCCGCCCCGACGCGGCATTGAGGAAAAGGCCTCCGTGACCTCCCTGCTGAAAATCCATCTCGCTCCCGCCGTCGCGGTGGTCCTGGTCGGGTTGGTCGGCACGCTGTTGGCGTTGGCGATCCTTTACAACACCGCGTTCGCCCGAGAGAGTGGGCGTCTGCAAGCCATCGCCCAAAGCCAAGCGCGGCTGATCGAGGCGGTCGCTCGGTTCGACGCCGTGCAAAGTCCCGATTATCCGGGCGGGTCCAGGACCGCGACCATTTCCCAGTTTGTCGATGCCCATAAAGCCCGCAACGGATTCGGGCGGACGGGCTCGTTCGCGATCGGGGAAAGGCGGAACGATCGAATCGTTTTTCTTCTCAACCATCGCACGCAGCAGACCGAGGACCCGATGATAGTCCCCTCGACGTCCAGCGATGCCGAACCGATGTGGATGGCCCTGTCGGGGGAAAGCGGCACCGCGGTCGGCCACGATTACCGGGGAACGACGGTTCTCTCGGCGCATGAGCCGATCCCGTCGTTGGCGCTGGGTTTCGTCGCCAAGATCGACCTGGCCGAAATTCGCGCGCCCTTCATCCGCGCCGGGCTGATCGCGCTCGGGATTACGGGCGTGCTGATCGCGGCGGCGATTTATGCCTTTCGCCGGGCGACCGATCCGATCTTGGCCGAATTGGTGCGCTCGCGCGAGGAGGCGGTGAAGGCGGACAAAGCGAAGTCCCTGTTCCTCGCCAACATGAGTCACGAATTACGCACGCCCTTGAACGCCATCATCGGGTTTTCCGACATGATGCGCCAACGGGTGTTCGGGCCGATCCAGCCCGACCAGTATTCGCCCTATGTCGACGCCATCAACAAGAGCGGAAAACATCTGCTCGGCCTGATCGAGGATGTCCTCGACATGAGCAAGGTGGAGGGAGGGGCCTACGCCCTGGCGGCGAGAAAGATCGGCTTCAAGGGATTGATCGAGAGCATTCTCACCCCCTTGCGGCTGCGGGCCCTGGAAAAGAACGTCGACGTGAGGATCGACGTGCCCGACGACTTGCCGCCGATCAGGATGGACGTGCCGGCGGCGAAGCAAATTCTCGTCAACATCCTCGAGAACGCGATCAAGTTCACGCCCTCAGGTGGCGTCGTTGCCGTCCGGGCGGCGACGGGGGTGGGCGGCGTGGTCGTCACCGTCCGCGATACCGGCGTCGGCATTTCGCCCGAGGACCTGCGGCGGGTGACGCAACCCTTCACCCAAATCGAGCGGGAAAAGAACCGCCAGCATGAAGGGCTGGGCCTGGGGCTCGCGCTGGCCAAGGCGCTGGCGGAAATGCAGGGCGGCACGTTGGCCATCACCAGCCAGCCGGGGCAGGGCACGGCGGTGACGGTGGCGTTCCCTCTGGCGTAAGCCTTTTCTACCCCTTCACGCACACCAGCGGCTTGAGCATCGCCACCGTCTTGGCGAGCCCGGCGCGTTCGGCGGAATCCACCACCGCGCTCACGTCCTTGTAGGCGCCGGGCGCTTCCTCGGCGATGCCGCGCATCGAAGGGCTGCGGATCAGAATCCCGCGTTCCGCCAGATCGTCCACCACCTGGCGCCCGCGCCAGGACTTGAGCGCCTGATGGCGGCTCATGCGCCGGCCCGCGCCGTGGCAGGCGGACGAAAAGGCCCGCGTCTCGCTTTCCCGGGTGCCGGCCAGCACGTAAGACGCGGTCCCCATGCTGCCGCCGATCAGCACCGGCTGGCCCACGCGCTGCAAGGATTCCGGCAAATCG
>CAYIQU010000102.1:5465-6103 GCA_964365645.1 uncultured Hyphomicrobiales bacterium
CCGAAGAATGTTGTGATTCGACGTGGTGCCTCGCGCAAGGGTTCCGGCAAATCGGGATGGTCGGGGCCGAAGGCCCGGGTCGCGCCCTTGCGATGCACGAACAGGGTTCGCTTTTTTCCCGCGACGTCGTGGTCCTCGACCTTGCAGGTGTTGTGGGAAACGTCGAACAGCAGATCGAGCGTCGCGGCGGGAAACAATTCGGCGAACACCGCGCGGGTCAGGTGGCCGAGGATCTGGCGGTTGGCCAGCGCGCAGTTGATGCCCGCGCGCATGGCGCCCAAATAGCGGCGGCCGACGTCGGAATCGATCGGCGCGCAGGCGAGTTCCCGGTCGGGCAGGCGGATGCCGTGTTCTTGGGCGGATACCGCCATGTCGCGCAGGTATTCGGTGCCGATCTGGTGGCCGAGCCCGCGCGAGCCGCAGTGAATGCTCACCACCGCTTCGCCCCGGCGCAACCCGAAGGCCTCCGCCGCCACGGGATCGCGGATCTCGGCGATTTCCTGGACTTCGAGATAATGGTTGCCCGAACCGAGCGTGCCCATCTCGTCGCGCTGGCGCTGCTCGGCGCGATCCGAAACCGCGTCGGGGTCGGCGCCGGCCATGCGGCCCTTTTCCTCGATCCGCTCCAGATCGTCCGG
>CAYIQU010000103.1:0-6097 GCA_964365645.1 uncultured Hyphomicrobiales bacterium
GAGCGGGCGCTGGTCGGCGGTTTCATCGTCAACAAGTTTCGCGGCGATCCGGCGTTGTTCGCCGACGGCCCCATGGTGGTGACGCGGGCGACGGGCTGGCGCTGTTTCGGCGTCGTGCCGCACCTGGCCGCCGTCGCGCGGTTGCCGGCGGAAGACTCGGTCGCGCTCGATTCGTCGGCGCCGTCTTTCCTAAAAAAATCGGCGGGAAAAATCCTCATCGCCGTGCCGCGCCTGCCGCGCATCTCCAACATCGACGATCTCGATCCGCTGGTGGCGGAAGCGGGCGTCGAGGTGATCGTCGTGCCGCCGGGCCGGCCGCTGCCGCGCGACGCCGACGTTGTTCTATTGGCCGGATCGAAAGCAACGCTCGCCGATCTCGCGGACTTGCGCGCCGAAGGCTGGGACGTCGACATCGCCGCCCATGTTCGTTCCGGCGGCGCGGTGGTCGGCCTGTGCGGCGGCTATCAGATGCTGGGCGCGCGCGTCGCCGATCCCGGCGGCGTCGAGGGACCGCCCGGCGCGGCGAAGGGCCTGGGGCTCTTGGACGTGGAAACGATTCTCGGCGGCGAAAAGACCTTGCGGCCCGCGACGGGGCGCGCGGTGGCCCCGAACGCGTTGGGCGGCGCGGCGTTCTCGGGCTTCGAGATGCACATGGGCGAAACGACGGGGCCGGGCCTGGCGCGGCCGTGGCTGGCGCTGGACGGCGGCACCAAGGACGGCGCGGTTTCGTCGGACGGGCGGATCATGGGCGGCTACGTGCACGGCCTCTTCGCCGCCGAAAGTTTTCGCCGCGCGTTTCTCATGGCGCTCGGCGTTCCGGGGGACGCGGAATCTTTTTCCGTCCGCGTCGACGCGGCGTTGGACGAAATCGCCGTCGCGCTGGAACAATCCCTCGACATCGACGCGCTGCTCGCGCTGGCGCGAAAAAGGGTTTAGCGGGACATCGCCAGCGCGCCGACGAAGGCGGCGGTGACGAAGCAGGCGGCGACGTAAAGCCGCAAGCCCCGCCGGATGTCGGCGCTGGTGGCTTGCGCGGTGCCGTCGCCGATCCAGGGATCAATGACCGTCTGTTCGCGATAGCGGCGCGGGCCGGCGAGCGCGAGGTTCAGCGCGCCGGCCATGGCGCCCTCGGGCCAGCCGGCGTTGACGGACTTGTGCTTGCCCGCGTCGCGCAGCATCACCTTCAGCGCCGGCCCGACGCGGACGCGGGTGCGGGCGACGAAGGCGGCGGCGAGGACCAGGAACAATCCGGCGAAGCGCGCCGGAAAGAAGTTCATCGCGGTGTCGGCATGGGCGGTCCAGCGGCCGAAGGCGCGATGGCGCGGCGTGCGATGGCCGATCATGCTGTCGAGCGTGTTGATCGCCTTGCAGGCGAGCAAGCCGGGCAGGCCGAACAGGGCGTACCAGAAGACCGGCGCGACGACGCCGTCGCCGAAGTTCTCGGCCAGGCTCTCCAGCGCGGCCCGCGCGACGCCGTGGTGGTCGAGATGGTCCGGATCGCGCCCGACGATGCGCGACACCGCGCGCCGGCCGGCGTCCAGGCTTTCGTCGAGGGCGAGCGCGACGGCGCGGACGTGGTCGTACAAACTCCGCTGCGCCAGAAGCGCCACCACCAGCGGGAACTCGACGACCCAGCCGAACGGGTGGTTGCGCGACAGCCACGCCACCGCCAGCCCGAACGCGGCCGCCCCGCCGGCAATGGCGATCGCGGTCAGGAAGCCGCGAAAGACCCGGACGCGTTCGCTGCGCTGTTCGCGGTTCAACTTGCGGTCGGCCCAGGCGACGGCGTTGCCGATGACGACGACCGGGTGGGGAACCCGGCTGAACGGAAACGGAAACCGCGCGACGGCGGCGTCGACCAGCAGCGCCATCAAGAGCAGGACCAGCGGGTCGATGCCGTGCGCGCCGCCGGGAACGAAGGGAATGGGGGGAATCATGGGCGCACCGTCCGCGCTGTCAGGGCCTGGACGCTTTCATAGCACGGCGCGCTTTCATAGCACGGGGCGCTTTCATGGCAAGGGGTCGGGGTTTATAGTCGGCCCCGCCGCGCCGCCCGGAGGCCATGACCAGGCGGGCGCGGTCCCGCTTCCGCCCGAAGGCAAGGACCAGGCGCCAGGACTTCTCCAGGACATTCCATGACCCGACCCACCGCCGTGATGCTGTGCGGCCACGGCAGCCGCGACTCCGAAGCCGTTTCCCAGTTCCTCGCTTTCGCCGACCGGCTGAAGGCGCACCTGCCCGCGCGCGACGTGGACAGCGGCTTTCTCGAATTCGCCCGCCCCGTCATTCGCGACGGGCTGGAGGCTCTGAAGGCCCGGGGAGCCAAGCGCATCGCCTGCCTGCCCGGGATGTTGTTCGCCGCCGGGCACGTCAAGAACGACCTGCCGTCGGAGATCAACGCCTTCGCCGCCGAAAACCCGGACATCGAGGTTCTGTTCGGCCGCGAACTGGCGGTCGACACGCGCCTGGTCGCCGCCGGCGCGGCGCGCATCGAGGAAGCGGAACGGAAATCCCCGCGCGCCGTGCCGCGCGCCGAGACGGTGCTGCTGGTCGTCGGGCGCGGCACCAACGATCCCGACGCCAATTCCAACGTCGCCAAGGTCGGCCGGATGCTGTGGGAAGGGATGGGCTTCGGCTGGGGCGCGGTGGCGTACTCGGGCGTCGCGCATCCGCGCGTCGACGCGGCGCTGACGCGCCTGGTGCGGCTGGGCTTCCGGCGGATTATCGTCTTTCCCTATTTCCTGTTCACCGGGATTCTCGTGCGCCGCATCTACGACCAGGCCGACGCGGTCGCCGCCGTCAACCCGGACGTCGAATTCCTCAAGGCCGGCTACCTCAACGATCATCCGTTGCTGATGGACTGCTTCCTCGACCGCTTGCGCGAGGCCGACGAGGGCACGGGCGTGATGAACTGCCTGTTGTGCAAGTACCGCGAACAGATCGTCGGTTTCGAGAAAGCGGTGGGCGAGGTCCAGGCCGGCCATCACCATCACGTGCGCGGCATCGGCACCGACGCCGACCATCCCCATGACCACGGCCACGATCATGACCACGGCCACGATCATGGCCACGATCACGATCATCATCATTATCACGGGCCGGCGACGAGACCGAAGACATGAGCGAGTACCTGAGCGACGCCGAGGCCATCTATCGCGCCAGCTTCGCCGCCATCCGGGCCGAGGCGGATTTGAGCCGCGTGCCCGCCGCGCTGCATCCGTTGGCGACGCGGCTCATTCACGCCTGCGGCATGGCGGACATCGCGCCCGATCTGGTGTTCCACCTCGATCCGCTGGCCGCCGCGCGCGAAGCCCTGGCGGCGGGGGCGCCGGTGATCGCCGATTGCGCCATGGTCGCGGCCGGCATCGTGCGCCGCCGCCTGCCGGCCAAGAATCCGGTGCTGTGCCTGCTCGACGACCCCCGCGTCCTGTTGCTGGCGGCGGCGGGGCGGACCACCCGCTCGGCGGCCTCGGTCGAGCTGTGGCGCGAGATCATGGCGGGCGCGGTGATCGCCATCGGCAACGCGCCCACCGCCTTGTTCCGCCTGATCGAGATTTTGGAAGCCGGCGCGCCCCGGCCCGCGGCGCTGTTCGCCTTTCCGGTCGGCTTCGTCGGCGCCGCCGAATCGAAAGAAGCGCTCATCGCGCGCGTCCAGGACGTGCCGTTCGCGACGTTGCGCGGCCGGCGCGGCGGCAGCCCGCTGGCGGCGGCGGGCGTGAACGCCGCCCTGGTGGGCGAGGGGGCGGCATGAATCCCTGGCTTTACATCGTCGGCATCGGCGAGGGCGGGCTCGACGATCTGTCGCCGCACGCGCGGGCCATCGTCGAGTCGGCCGAGGTGCTGGTGGGCGGCGAGCGGCACTTGGCCAAGGCGCCGGGGCACCCGGCCGAACGGATTCCCTGGGGCGAGAGCTTCGGGCGCACGCTGGAAGAACTCGCCCGCTTTCGCGGCCGGCGGGTGGTGGTGCTGGCGTCGGGCGATCCCATGAACTACGGCGCGGGGGCTTCGGCGTCCCGCCGCTTCGCCCGCGACGAATTCGCCATCGTGCCCGCGCCCGGCGCCTTTTCGCTGGCCGCCGCGCGGATCGGCTGGCCGATCCCCGACGTCGAATGCTTCACCGTGCACGGCCGTCCGTTCGCGGTGGTCGACCGCCACGTCGCGCCGGGACGGAAACTGTTGATCCTGGCCGAGGACGGCGACACGCCGGCGCGTCTCGCGCGGCATCTGGCGGCGCGCGGCTACGGGCCGAGCCCGATCGCGGCCTTCGAGGCCATGGGCGGCGCGGCGGAACGTCGCGTCGAGGGGATCGCCGAAACCTGGAACCACCCGCGCGGCGGCGATCTCGTCACGCTCGCGGTCGAATGCGTCGCCGGGCCGACGGCGCGGATTTTGTCGCGCGCGCCGGGGCTGCCCGACGCGGCCTTCGAACACGACGGCCAGATCACCAAGCGCGAGGTTCGCGCCGCGACGCTGGCGCGCCTGATGCCGCTGCCCGAACAAGTGTTGTGGGACGTGGGCGCGGGTTCGGGGTCCGTCGCCATCGAATGGCTGCGCGCCGAACCGTCGGCCCGCGCTTTCGCGCTGGAGCGGGACGCGGCCCGCGTCGCGACGATCCGCCGCAACGCCGAAAGCCTGGGCGTGCCCGAACTGCGCGTCGTCGCGGGCGAGGCCCCAGCGGCGCTGGACGAATTGCCGGGACCGCCCGATGCCGTCTTCGTCGGCGGCGGCGTCGCGCCGGCGACGTTGGCGGCGTGCTGGCGGGCGCTGACCCCGGGTGGGCGGCTGGTGGCGAACGCGGTGACGCTGGACGCGGAACGGGCGCTGCTCGATTTCCACGCCGTCGCCGGCGGCGATCTCACCCGCATCGCCGTCGAGCGGGTCGAGGCGTTGGGCGCGCACGACGCGATGAAGCCGCAGCGGGCGGTGTTGCAGTTGGCGGCGATCAAGCCATGAGCGGAATTCTTTTCGGCCTCGGCGTCGGTCCGGGCGATCCCGAACTGCTGACCGTCAAGGCGCAACGGATTCTCGCCGCCGCGCCGGTGATCGCCTACCCCGCGCCGGAAGGCGGCGCCAGTTTCGCCCGCGCCATCGCCGCCCCGCACATTCCGGCGGGCCGGATCGAGCTCCCTCTGGAAACGCCGATGGTGCCGGGTCTCTCGCCGCATCATCCGTCCTACGACCGCCACGCCGAGGTGCTGGCCGCGCATCTCGCCGCCGGGCGCGACGTGGCGCTGTTGTGCGAGGGCGATCCGCTCTTGTTCGGCTCCTTCATCCAGGTGTTCGAGCGCCTGGCGGGCCGCTTCGCCGTCACGATCGTGCCGGGCGTCTCGTCGGTGACGGCGGCGGCGGCCGTCGCGCACATGCCGCTCGCGGCCAGGGCCGATTCCTTCGCCCTGATCCCGGCGACGCTGGCGGCAGACGACATCGCGCGGCGGGCGCGGGCGGCCGATTCGGTCGCGGTGCTGAAAGCCGGGCGGCATCTGGATAAAATCCGCGCGGCGCTCGCCATGGCCGGCTTCGACGACCCGACGCTGATCGAGCGCGCGACTTTGCCCGACCAGCGCGTGCTGCCGCTCGCCGAGGCGACGGGCGAGTCGCCCTACTTCTCGCTGGTGCTGGCCCGGCGCGGCAAATCCGTTTCGTCGAAATCGTCGATTCCCGAAAACGCGGTTCTGGTCGCGCTGACCCAAGACGGCCTCGCGTTGGCGCGAACGATTCAAGCCGCGCTGCCGGGCGCGGCGGTTCACGGCCTGAAACGCCGCGCCGACGACGCCGATGAAATATTCGCCGATACGGCCGATCATCTCGCCGCGCTGTTTCGCGCCGGCCGACCCATTGTCGGGATTTGCGCCGCCGGGATTTTGGTCCGCGCGTTGGCCCCGTTGCTGGCCGACAAGACCGCCGAGCCGCCGGTGGTGGCGCTCTCCGCCGACGGCCGTTTCGCGGTGCCGGTTTTGGGCGGGCACCGGGGCGCGAACCGCCTGGCGCAAGCGGTCGCGGATATCCTGGGCGGCCATGCGGCGGTGACGACGGCGGGCGATACGGCGCTGGGCCTGGCGCTGGATGATTTGCCTTTGTGGTGGCGCGCGGGCGAAAA
>CAYIQU010000104.1:0-6078 GCA_964365645.1 uncultured Hyphomicrobiales bacterium
ACATCAGCAGCGGCGTGACCGTCACCCCGGCGCCTGGGCGCGCCTTAAGGCTGCCGTCGCTGCCGACGTTGAGAACCGAAATATCCGCCGTGACCACGTCCTCGCGGTTGATGGCGTCGTCCTTGAGGCCGAGCCAGGCCGGATGCGGCATCACCCGCGCGCCGCCGGCGCCGTCGTCGGTTTCGATCGGCAGGCCCAGGCGGCGGTCGGCGACGAAGCGCCCGGCCTCCATCTCGAGGCCCCAGGCGGCGAGCAATTCGGGCATGTCGGCGCGCTGTCCGGCCGGATCGGATGGGCCGCCGGCGGCGGCGACCGATTCGGCGGCCGGATCGACGAACACCAGGGCGCGGCCTTTGCGCAGCACGAACTGATCGACGGCGTAGAGCGCGGCGGGGCCGAGCGTCTTGGGCCGGGCCACGACCAGGACCGCCGTCTCGTCGGGAATCTCGGCCAAGTCGCCGCCCATCACCTTGACCTCGAAGGTCTGGCGCAGGACCTGCAACACCATGTGGGGCCGCACTTGCCCGCCGCGCATGGCGGCCATGATCCCGCCCGGCCCGAATTCGAGCGGCACGTCGCCGGCGACCGCGATCAGCGGCTTCTTGGTCTGGGCGAGCGATCCGATCAGGCGGGTCAGGTCGTATTCCAGGAAGCGCTCGCGCTCCTGGGTGAAGAAGGCGATGGTCTCGCGCTTGTCGCCCGCGCCGATGCCCTGCAAGCCGAAGTAGAACTGCCGGCCCGAGGTGCCGTCGATGGGCACGCCCTGGATGCCGGCCTGGACCGCGCCGTCCTCGGCTTCCGAGAACGGCACCGGATCGACGATCTCGACCCGCACCTTTCCCTTCGAGCGGGCGGCGTATTCCAGCGCCATCTCGCGCACCCGCGCGCCGTAGGCCTTGAATTGGGGAATCTGGTCGGAGAGTTTTTCCGAGAAGAACAGCTTCAGCGTCACCGGCTCCTTGAGCCCGGCGAGCGCGTTCACGGTGCCCGTCGACAGGGTGTTCACCCGGTCGGCGGTGAAGTCGATTCGCAGGCCCCGCAGCGCCCAGGCCGCGACGCCGTTGACGGCGACGAACAGCACCGCGGCGGCGGCCAGCAGGACGACGGTGGAGGGTTTGCGGGTCATGGCCTTCCTAGCCGTCCTTTTTCATTTCGACGACGACGGCGTTGGCGAACAGCCAGGCGGCAGCCAGCGTCACGAAGAACACCAGGTCGCGGGCGTCCAGCACGCCCGCCGTGATCGCCTGGAAGCGCGTCAGGAAACTGAACGAGGCGACCGCCTCGACCAGCGCCCGCGGCGCCCAGCCGCTCAGCGCGTCCAGCACCAGGGGCGCGCCGGCGACGGTGAAGACGAAGCCGACGGCGACGGCGGCGATGAAGGCGACAACCTGGTTCTTGGTCGCGGCCGAAAAACACGCGCCGATCGCCAAGTACCCGCCCGCCATCAAAAGGCTGCCGAGGTAGCCGGCGAAAATCGCGCCGTGGTCGGGATGGCCGAGATAGGCGACCGTCAGCCAACTCGGAAAGGTCAGCGCCAGCGCCACCCCGGCGAACGCCCAGGCGGCGAGAAACTTGCCCAGCACCGCGCCCATCAATCCGACCGGCAGAGTCATCAGCAACTCGATGGTTCCCGAACGCCTCTCCTCGGCCCACAAGCGCATGGCGATGGCCGGCATGAAGACCAGGTAAAGCCACGGATGGAACGAGAAGAAGGGGCGCAAATCCGCCTGGCCCCGGTCGAACAGGTTGCCGGGATAAAAGGTGAGAATGCCCGTGACCGCGAGAAAGACGACGATGAAGACGTAGGCGACCGGCGTCGCGAAATAGGCGCGGAACTCGCGGACGAAGACCGCGCCGGTGCCGGCGAAGGCGTGACGAAAAGCCCCGATCATGATGCCTGTCCCCTGTCCCTCACGCCGCCTTGGGTTCGGCGGTGAGCGCCCGGAAGACGCCTTCGAGGCGGCCGGGCTCGGCCCGCAGGGTCCCGAAGCGCCAGCCGCCGCCCGGGACCGGCTCGCCGTCGGCGACCACGCGCCCTTGCGCGATGATCGCGGCGCGGGTGCAGATCGCCTCGACTTCCTCGAGAATATGGGTGGAAATGATGATCGCTTTATCCTTCGCCATGGCGCGGATCAGATCGCGCACGTGATGCTTCTGGTTGGGGTCCAGGCCGTCGGTCGGCTCATCCAGGATCAGGACCGGCGGATCGTGCAGGATCGCCTGGGCCAGCCCGACGCGGCGCTTGAAGCCCTTGGACAGCGTTTCGATGGATTGTTCCAGCACCGGCTCCAGCGCCAGCCGCTCGATCGCCGCGGCCATCTTGTTTTTCCGCTCCGCGCCCTTGAGGCCGCGCACGTCGGCGATGAAATCGAGGAAATCGCCCGCGGTCATGTCCGGGTACGCCGGCGCGCCCTCGGGCAGGTAGCCGATATGGCGCTTGGCATCCAAGGGATGCGCCTGAACGTCGACGCCGCAGACCGAAACCGAGCCCGAGGTCGGCGCCAGGAACCCGGTCGCCATTTTCATGGTCGTCGACTTGCCCGCGCCGTTGGGGCCGAGAAAGCCGAGCACGACGCCCCGGCCGACCGACAGGCTGACGTCGTCGACGGCGGCGAAGTCGCCGAAGTATTTCACCAGGTTGCGGATTTCGATCATGGCCGTCGTCGCCGTCCCGTGCCCCTTTCCCCGGCCGGCGGCCGGGGCGTTCTACGAGCAGCGGTTGCTTTAGCCGCTGCGACGGCCTTTGACCAGGGGGAGTTAAGGAACCTCCGCGAAACCCTATTCACCGGCGCGGGCGCCGTCCCTCGGCGCGGACGGGGCTTCGGGCGGACGGGCGGCGACCACCCGGTTTCGCCCCGATCGCTTGGCCTCGTACAACGCCTCGTCGGCGGCGTTGGCCAAGGCCTCGGTGCCGGCCCCGTTCAAGGCCGGGGCGGGATAAGCGGCTAGGCCGCAACTGAACGTGACCCTGAATTCCTTGTCCCCGGCGCGGAAGACGAGATGGCCGAAGTCTTCCCGGATCGAGTTCATGATCTTTTCGGCTTCGGCGAGCGGGGTTCCGGGCAACACCAGCAGGAACTCCTCGCCGCCGTAACGGCCCAGCACGTCGGTGCGGCGCAGCCGGCGCGCCAGAAGGCTGGACAGGCTTTCGATGACATGATCGCCGACGCCGTGGCCGTAGGTATCGTTGATCGCCTTGAACGTGTCGATGTCGATCATGGCTGCCGCCAACGGCGCGTTCTGGCGCCGGGCGCGGGCCATTTCCGCGTCGAGAGCGTTGAGAATATTGGAATGATTAAGCATCCCGGTCATGGAATCGCGCGTGATCAGGGCGCGCAACGCCTGGGTCCGCCGGGCGCGGGCCAGCACCGAGGACACCAGCAGGCTCCGGTCCACCGGCTTGGTCAGGAAATCGTCGCCGCCGGCTTGCAGCGTCATTTCACGCACCGCCTCGCTTTTGTCCCCGGTCATGAAGACGATGGGAATGTCGGCCAACGCCGGATGCTGGCGAATGACGCGGGCGAGTTCGATCCCGGTGCAGACCGGCATGTGCACGTCCATCAACAAGGTGTGCGGCGCGAACTCGCGGATGGCGGCCAGCGCCACGGTCGGGTCCTGGACATAACGAGTCACGATCCGGGCGCTCTCGAGCACGGTGGAGAAATAAAGTCCCATCGACGGATCGTCGTCGACGATCAGAACGCGGGGCGGATCGTCGGCTTCGGGCGCAAGGAAGCTTTGGATGGCGGCGGCGAGCGCCTTGATGTCCACGGGCTTCAGGAAATAGCCGTCCATGCCGGCGCGAACCGCCTCGATCCGAGTCTGGAAATCGTCCCACGCCGTCACCGCCAGCACCACGGGCGCCGCCGGCAGGGCCTTGGCGCGGCGGGCCGCGTTCAGGCCGTCGAATTCGCCGCCGCCGGTGGCCGGGTCGACGATCAAAACGTCGGGTGTCGAACGGGCAAGTTCGACGTCGAACGAGCGCGCGTCGAGAAAGATCCGGGACTTCAGGCCGTAATAGCCGAGCTGCTCGGACAGGAAATTCGCGACGCCCGAATCCTCAAGCAGGATATGAACGATGCCGTCGCGCGTCGCGCCGGCGAAAAGAGCCTGTTCCGGCGAGGCGAATTCCTTCCCCGCCTCTTCGGTCGCGGCGAAGGACGCGGGCAAGGTCCCGCTTGCCGCGGGCTTGAGCGCGCCGACCAGGCCCGCGATCTTGTCGCGCCGGCCGCCGCCGAGACCCGGTTCTTCCGCCGCCGCGCCGGCCAGGGCCTCGATCCGCCCGGCGACGACGCCGACCGCCGCGAAGCCGAGCGTGCCGGCCGAGCCGGCCAGCTTGTGCGCCTTGGCCGCCACCTCGCCCAGCGCCGCGCCGCTGGGGTCCTTGGCCGCGCGCGCCCAGGCGGCCTCGATTTCGCCGATCCGGTCGGCGAGCGAGGCGGCGAAGCGATCCCGCAAGGCGGCGAGTTTTTGCGCGGCGGTTTCAGTCATGCGCGCGCGTCCAGATGGCGCGGACCTGATCGGCGAGTCCCATCGGGTCGAAGGGTTTCGTGATCACGTCCAGCGCGCCCAGTTCCTTGAACCGCTCGATTTCCTGCGGCATGGCCTTGGCGGTCATGAAGATCACCGGGGTCCGCTCGAAACCCGGCAACGCGCGCAGGCGCCGCAATGTGGTCGGCCCATCCATGCCCGGCATCATCACGTCGAGCAGGACGATGTCGGGCTTGAAGCCCGGCGCCTTGGCGAGAGCGGCCTCGCCCGAGGCGCAACTTTCCACGGCAAACCCGCCGACGGCTTCCAGCGCCAGCCGGGCGACCTCGCGGATATCCGGTTCATCCTCGACGTGCAGGATTTTCTTGATTGCGATCATGACGGCTTCTTGGGTCGCGGCTCGGTCCCGCCGGCGGCGACGGGGATCATGGACAGAATCGTGTTGAGGAGATTTTCGTTGCTGGTCCGGGTTTTGACCAGGGCCGCGTTGACGGCAACAACGAACGGCAGCGACCGCGCCTGCGCCCCGCGTTCCCGGGGCGGACACCATCCGCCGTCGAATTCCCCCTGATGATCCGGACTAAAATCCCGCCCGGAAGGTACCCCGGCGCCCATCATAACCCGATCAAAAGGATGGGGTAATCCTAAAAAAAAGCACGCCCCGGCGCGGGCGTCGGCGCTCAACGCGACGATCGGAAACGTCGACGATAAAAAGCGCCATTTCGGGGTATTTTATCAGGATTCCATCACACTATATTGCTTCTATCGGGGTGGGGGGAAAGCCCCGCGAGACGTTTTATTCGCGGGCGCGGACCTGAAACGAGTTCGATCGGCATGAGCGATTCCCTGACCGCAAAGCCCCCCACCCGCGTTCTTCTCGCCGACCGGGATTCCGCCCATCGGGACACCGTCGCCCGCCTGCTGGCCGCGGCGCCGCACCGGCGATACACCCTCGACTGGGTCAAGACGACGGACGACGTTCTCGGCGCCATCGCCGCCGACGCCCACGACGTTTGCCTGCTCGGCGATCATCTCGACCAAGGCGATCCGGCCGCGGTGCTGACCGAAACCGTCGCCACCGGCTGGCGCGCGCCGGTGATTCTTCTGGTCGACATCGATTACCCCGAATACGAGCGCGAGGTCCGCGACCTCGGCGGCGCCGATTATCTGGTATGGCCGGACCTGAGCGCGCCACTGCTCGATCGCGCCCTCCGCAACGCGCTGGAACGCAAGAAGGACGAGGACAAGCTGCGCGCCACCAAGGAGGACCTGATCCGCCGCCTGCTCGATCTCCAGGACGCCATGGAACGGGTCGAACAGCAGGGCGCCGAGCACGCCGGCATGGCCGAGCAGTTGGAACTTCTCAACCAGGAAAAAAACAAGCTCTTTTCCATCATCTCCCACGATTTGCGCAGCCCGTTCACGTCGCTGCTCGGGCTCACCGAACTGATGATCAAGGCGGGCGACAAGATGAAGCCCGAACAGATCATCGACTACGCCGGCCGGATCAACGACTCGGGCAAGAGAATCTTCCGCCTGCTGGAGAACCTGCTGGAATGGGCGCGCCTGCAAATGGGCAGCGTGGCC
>CAYIQU010000105.1:0-6072 GCA_964365645.1 uncultured Hyphomicrobiales bacterium
GCCCGCCGGATCGTGGCGGCGGCCGTCGATAGACATCCGGTATTTTTGCAGATCAGCCATGGGGGGGATCCTATCTTTTCTAACGATCATCCTTTTCGCCGAGCCACCGGCGCAAGACGCTCAGGGCCTCGTCGGGGTGACGCTCCACCAGCGAACGGATTCTTCCCGACATCGGATTGGGCCGGGAGTCGAATCGGGGCAACGCCGGCGACGTTCCCGTCCCGGGCGCGGGAACCGACGGCGAGGACGGAAAGGACGGGGCCGGGAATGAGGTCTTCAGGGGATTCATCGCTTATTATTGTATCCTTTACCGGCCCTTCTGGCATCCCGCGATGCGGCCGTCCTTTCTTCCCCTGGCCCACCGCCCGGCTGGGGATAACCGCCCGTTCTTTCAGGGTTTTTCCCGAACCGCTCCAGGGCTTTCCCCCATTGTGCGCGCAAAAGGAGGCCGCTATCTTTCTCCAATCAAACGAGCCCCGAGGCCTTTTCATGTCCGCATCCAAGTTTCGCCTGGTCACCCGCGCCGACTTCGATGGGGTGGTCTGCGGCACCCTGTTCCAGGAACTGGACATGATCGACGAAGTCGTGTTCGCCGAGCCGTTCGACATGCAGGCGGGCCGGGTCGCCGTCACCGATCGCGACATCACCGCCAACCTGCCTTATGTCGCGGGCGTCCATCTTTGCTTCGACCACCACGCCAGCGAATTGACCCGTATCGGCGGCGATCGCGCCAACCGGATCATCGATCCCAACGCGCCCTCGGCCGCCCGCGTCGTCTACAACCACTTCGGCGGTAAGAACAAGTTTTCCGACATTCCCGACGGCCTGATCGAGGCCGTCGACAAGGCCGACTCGGCGAATTACTCCGAGGAAGACATCCTCGCCCCCGATAAATGGACGCTGCTGAACTTCATCATCGATCCGCGCACCGGCCTCAACCGGTTCAAGGATTTCAGCACCACGTCCGAGGAATTCATGGTCGACCTGATGACCTATTGCCGGCATCACCCGATCGACGAATTGATGCGCCTGCCCGAGATCATCGAACGGGTGCAGCGCTACGAGGAACACGAGGAACGCGCCGAACACCAGATCGTTCGCTGCGCGACCGTGTACGGCGGCCTGCTGGTCATCGATTTCCGCCGCGAAAACCTGATCTACGCCACCAACCGATTCACGCCTTACGCCCTCTATCCCCAGTGCAGCCTGTCCCTGCACGTTCTCAACGAGGAAGTACCCGGCCGCGTTCACTTCGCCATGGGCCATTCGATCCTGAATCGCGCGTCGAACGTCGACGTCGGCGAGCTGATGCTGGAATTCGGCGGCGGCGGCGGCCACAAGGTCGCGGGCGGCTGCTACGTGCCCGAAGCCAACGCCGACGCGATGCTTGATCGACTGATCGCCCGCGTCGCCGGCAACTGAACCTTCCTTTTCACGCGATCCGCGCGAACGTTTCCTTAAGGCGCGTCAGCGTCGCCCGTGCCTCGGCGTCGTTGTAGGGCTCGGCCGGCTGCGCGCCCCAGACCGGGCGCGGCCAGGCGGGATCGGACGCGAAGCGGGCGATGACGTGAACATGCAATTGCGGCACCACGTTGCCGAGCGCGGCGACGTTGATCTTGTCCGGGCGGCAGAGGTGCTGCAACGCCCGCGAAGCCCGGCCGATTTCCGCCATCGCCTGGACGTGATCGGCGGCGGCGAGATCGTGCAGGTCCTTGAGTCCCGGGCGTTCCGGCACCAGTATCAGCCACGGATAGGTCCGGTCGTTCATCAAAAGGACGCGGCTGAGCGGCCAGCGGAGAACTTCGAGAGTATCGGCGGCGAGGCGTTCATGCAGGCTAAACATTCGGGATTCCTCTTGTCCGGCCGGGAGCCAACGCGCGATGGATGAAACCCCGCGCCTGAAAACGGCGATCTGGGTGCAGGCGCACGTCCGCACGCTCGGCCTGGCGGCGATCCCGGTGGCGATCGTCCGCCGCGGCGAGGCCGAAGCCGGGGCCGTCCTTCTCAAGATCAACCGCCTGGACAAGGGCTGCGAGGTCCTGACCCAGGTCCGCACCGCCGCCGGACGGCCGGCGTGGATGCGCGGCACCGGCGCCGCCCCGGTGCCCGAGGCCGAGGCCGAGGCCTATATCGCGCGCCAAACGAAGCGCGATACCGATGTCTGGGTGATCGAAATCGAAGACCCGCGCGGCCAATTCGCGCCCGCCGAGCCCATCATCGCCTAAGGCCGGCACCGGTCATTCCGTGCGGACGATCAAGTGGTAGCCGAAATCGGTCGCGACCACGTCGCTGACCTTGCCGACGTCGAGGGCGAACGCCGCCTGCTCGAATTCGGGGACCATCGCGCCGCGCCCGAAATGGCCGAGATCGCCGCCGTCCTGGCCCGACGGGCAGTCGGAGTATTCCGCCGCGAGATCGGCGAAATCCTCGCCCACGCCGAGCCGGCGCTTGATGTCCTCGATTTCCTTCAGGGCGTCGGCGCGGGTGCGGTCGGCGCCGCCCCCGTCGCTCTCGTTATGCATGAGAAGAATGTGGGACGCCCGAATTTTATTCGCCATGGCTGGACTCCTTTGGTTCAACGACCGGCGTAGAGAAACCAGCATATTGCAACCGCGCTGGCAACCCCCGCCGCGTCGGCGATCAGGCCGGCGGCCAGGGTATGACGAAACTTCCGCACCTGGACCGCGCCGAAATAGACCGCCAGCACGTAGAACGTCGTTTCCGTCGAGCCCTGGATGGTGCTGAGCAGATAGCCGGTATAGCTGTCCGGGCCGATGGCCGGGTCCTGGAGCGCCGAGGCGAGGTAGGCGAACGCGCCCGACCCCGACAATGACCGCAAAAGACCCATGGTCAGCGCCTCGCCCGGCACGCCGAAGGGCGCGGTGAGGCGCCCGATCGGGCCGATGATCGCCTCCAGCGCGCCGCTGTCGCGCAGCATGGCGATCGCCACCAGGATCGCGACCAGATAGGGAATGATGCGTACCGCGATCTCGAACCCTTCCCGGGCGCCCTCGACGAAGGCCTCGTAGACCGGAACGCCGCGCACCGCCCCGAACAGCAGCATCCCGACCATGATTCCGGGCATGATCCAGGGGCCGATCGCCGGACCGTAAGCAATGGTGAGCGGAACGATGGCGGCGACACCCCCGAGCGCGAACCAGCCGACCCAGGCGGGATAGCCGTCGATGGACTCAGGCGGTATCCCGGGCGGCGTTTCCGGCGGCGCGGCGGCGGAAACGGCGACGGTGTTCCCGGCGGCGGCGGGCAGCGGGAAAAAACGCCGCAACGACAGGACCGCGACGATGGCGACGGCGGTCGAGATGATGGTCGCGAAAAGCGTGGTCGACACGACCCCGGCCGGGTCCTGCGACCCGGCGGCGGCGCGCAACGCGATCACGCCCGTCGGCAGGATCGTTACGCTCGCCGTGTTGATGGCGAGAAACATGGCCATCGGATCGCTGGCGACTCCCTTGTGCGGGTTGAGGGTGTCCAACTCCTGCATGGCGCGGATGCCGAAGGGGGTCGCCGCGTTGCCCAGCCCCAGCACGTTGGCCGAGATGTTCAGGATCATCGCCCCCATGGCCGGATGGTCCCCCGGCACCCCGGGAAAAAGGCGGACCATGAGCGGGCGCACCGTGCGGGCGATGATCAGCAGAAGCCCGCCCTTCTCCGCCACCTTCATGACGCCGAGGAAAAGCGCCATGACGCCCACCATGCCGAGCGCAAGCGTGACCGAGCCGCCCGCCGCCTCGACCATCGCCTTGCCCATGCTCTCCATGGGCGACGATCCCGCCGCGCCGCCCTCGCCCAATTGGCGGAAAGCCGCCGCCCCGAACGCGACCAGGACGATCCCCAGAAATATGCCGTTCACGAAGGTCCCCCTCTGCTTGCCGCCGGGCCGCGGCGGCCATGATCGATGTAAGCCGGGTCTCAAGGGAAGCCGATCCTTTTCGCCTTGCTCCTGGCGGGGTTTCGGGGCCGAAGCGGCGGTGCTATGCTGCCTTGGCGCCCGTTCCGCAAAGCCCGATTCTCTTCCCACCGTTTTCCCCGGCCTTCCTCCCATGACCCACGAAACGCGACCCTACGACCTGCTCGTCATCGGCGGCGGGATCAACGGCGCCGGTCTCGCCCGCGACGCCGCCGGACGGGGCCTCAAGGTCCTGCTGGTCGAAAAGACCGATCTCGCCGGCGCCACCTCGTCGGCCAGTTCCAAGCTGATCCACGGCGGTCTGCGCTATCTGGAGCATTACGAGTTCCGCCTGGTCGGCGAATCCCTGCGCGAACGCGACACCTTGCTCGCCATCGCGCCGCACCTCGTCCATCCGCTCGATTTCGTCCTGCCGCACCCGCCCGACGAGCCGCGCCCGGCGTGGTTCGTCCGCCTCGGCCTCTATCTCTACGACCTGCTCGCCATGAGCAGCCGCCTGCCGCGCTCGCGCGGGCTCGACCTCGCCCGCGACCCCGCCGGCCGGCCGCTGAAGAGCGAATTCACCAAGGGCTTTTCCTACCCCGACTGCTGGGTCGACGACGCCCGGCTGGTGGTTGTCAACGTCATCGACGCCGCGCGGCGCGGCGCAAGCGTGCGCACCCGGACCCTGTTGGAAAGCGCGGTGCGCGAGGGCCACCTCTGGCGGGCGACGCTCAAGGGCGAGGATGGCGCGATCGAGGTCGTTAGCGCCCGCGTGCTGGTCAACGCCGCCGGACCCTGGGCCGGCGCGGTGCTGGACGGCGCGGTGCGCGTGCCCACGCACAAGAAACTCCGCCTCGTCAAAGGCAGCCATATCGTCGTCCCCGCCGCCGAGCCGTTGGCGTCCGCCTATACCCTGCAAAATCACGACCGGCGGATCGTCTTCGTCATTCCCTTCCGGGACCGCTTCAACCTGATCGGCACCACCGACGTCGCCTACACGGGCGATCCGGCCGCAGCCGAATGCAGCCCCGAGGAGGCCGCTTATCTTTGCGCGGCCGTGGCGCGCTATTTCCGCCGCCCGCCGCAACCCGCCGACGTGGTCTGGTCTTTCGCCGGCGTGCGGCCGCTGTTCGACGACGAGCAAAGCGATCCTTCCAAGATCACCCGCGATTACGCGCTGGAGATGGAAGGCGGCGAATCGTCCGCGCCGGTCCTGACCGTCTTCGGCGGCAAGTTGACCACCTATCGCCGCCTGGCCGAGAAAATCATGGATCGCCTAAGCCCGTTTTTTCCGGGACTCGGGCCTCGCTGGACGGCAAAAGCGCCGCTGCCCGGGGGGGCCTTCGGCGAACGCCCGGCCGAAGCGGTGTTCGAGGACTTGGCCCGCGACTATCCCGGCATCGGGCGCGAAATCCTGCGGGGCCTCTTCCGCCGCCACGGCACGCGGACCCGCGACGTTTTGGGCGACGCCGAGACGGCGGCCGATTTGGGCCGCGACTTCGGCGGCGGCCTGCACGAGCGCGAGGTCGCCTATCTCAAGGCCCACGAATGGGCGAAAACAGCCGACGACGTGCTGTGGCGGCGCACCAAATGCGGCCTTGCGATGACGGAAGCCGAGCGGCGCGCGTTCGGCGAGGCCTTCGCCGCCATCAGATGATGCGCTTGCGGATGTGGTTGACGGCGATTTCGGCCGCGACCACGACCGCGAAGATGGTGAGCAGAACGGTGGCGACCTGGGTCCAGCGGAACAGGTTCATGGCGTCGTCCAGCACCATGCCGATGCCGCCCGCGCCGACCAGGCCCAGCACCGCGGACTCGCGCACGTTGATGTCCCAGCGAAACAGCATGATCGACCAGAACGCGGGTTGAACCTGGGGCCAGTAGCCCTTGGTGAAGACGCTCATCGGCGGCGCGCCGGCGGCCGTCAGCGCCTCGATCGGTCCCGGCGCGGCTTCTTCCAGGGCTTCCGCGAACAGCTTGCCGACGAAGCCGATGGAGCGGAACGCGATCGCCACCGTTCCGGCCAGCGCGCCGGGGCCGAACACCGCGACGAACAACAGCGCCCAGACCAGCGTGTTGACCGAGCGCGACGACACCAGGATCAGCCGGGCGAACTGGTTCAGCACCCGACTGCGGGTGATGTTGGTCGCCGCCATGATTCC
>CAYIQU010000106.1:0-6063 GCA_964365645.1 uncultured Hyphomicrobiales bacterium
GCGGCGGGCGCGGGGGTTCGTCGGTATCGTCGAACAAGATGCGGTTGGCGGCGCCGTCCAAATCCTCGAACTGGCCCGACCGCAGCGCCCACAGGAACGCGGCCAGGCCGAGCAGGCCCAGGAACAGCGCCGCCGGAATCAAGACCAGCAGAATGTCCATGCTCTATCCGCCGCGCCGCGCGACGCGCAACGCGTTGCCGATGACCGCCAGGCTGGACGCCGACATGGCGGCCGCCGCGATCAGGGGCGTCACCAACCCCAACACCGCGAGCGGAATCGTGATCAGGTTATAGCCGAAGGACAAGGCGAAGTTCTGCCGCACCAGCCGGGCGGCCCGCGCCGCGACGGCCACGGTTTCCGCGCCCGGCATCAGCCGGTCGCCCTGAAAGACCGCGTCGGCGGCCGTTTGCGCGACGTCGGCCGCCGCCGACGGCGACAGGGACGCGTGCGCCGATTGCAGCGCCGGCGCGTCGTTCAACCCATCGCCGACCATCAGGACCTTCTTTCCTTGTTCGGCCAGCGCCCGCAGCCGCGCGACCTTTTCCTTCGGATCGGCGGCCGCCGTCCAATCGGCGATCCCTAAGGCCTCGGCCACCGCGCGCGTCGCGCCCGCCCGGTCGCCGGACAGCAAAACGAGAGCGAACCCCCGCGCGCGCAGCCGCGCCACGGTTTCACGGGCATCGGCGCGCATCTCGTCGGCGAAGGAAAAACGCACCGGCGCGCGCCCCGGCGCCGCCAGCCACATTTCCGGCGCCGCGTCCGCCGCGTCCTCGGTCGCCGCGATCCCGACGAACTCCCTGCTGCCGAGGCGCGCCTCGCCCTCGGGCGAGGACCACGTCAATCCCCGGCCCGGTTCCTCGACGACGCCGGCAAGCAACGGCGCGTCGGGCGCCGCGCGGGCCAGCGCCCGGGCCAGGGGATGCCGGCTCAGTCCCGCCAGGCCGGCGGCGAGGCGCACATCCTCGGCCGTCCATCGTCCGTCACGGCGCAGTTCCGGCCGGCCCAGCGTCAGCGTTCCGGTCTTGTCGAAAACGATGGTGTCGGCCTCGGCGATCCTTTCCAGCGCGGTCGGCGACTTGACGAGAATCCCCTGGCGCATCAGCCGCCCGGTGGCGGCCACCTGCACCGCCGGCACCGCCAGCGCCAGCGCGCACGGACAGGTCACGATCAAGACGGCGACGGCGATGGTCAGCGCCTCGGTCCAGGGCACGCCCGCGCCCAGCCACCAGCCGGCGAAGGTGGCGGCGGCCAGCGTGTGCACGACGGGCGCGTAGGCGCGCGCCACCCGGTCGGCCAGCGCGACGTGGCGGGCGCGGCCTTGTTCGGCCGCTTCCATCAGCCGCACGATTTCGGCCAGCAGCGTTCCCTCGCCCGCGCTTGAAACCCGAACCGCGATGGGCGCGCCGACGTTCAGGGTTCCGGCGAACACCGCCGCCCCCGGCGCGACCGCCTGGGGCGCGGATTCGCCGGTGATGAGGGAAACATCGAGGTCGCTGCGTCCCTCGGCCACGCGGCCGTCGGCGGCCAGCCGTTCGCCCGCCGCGACCAGGATCGTCATGCCCGGCGCGATGCGTTCGGCGGCGACCAGCCGGCGCCGGCCGTCTTCGTCGCGGACCGTCGCCGCGCGCACCCGCAGGCCGAGCAGGTGTTCGGCCGCCCGGCGGGCGCGGCCCCGCGCGCGCCGTTCCAGGTAGCGCCCGACCAGCAGGAAGAACAAAAGCGTGATCGCCGAATCGAAATAGGCGTGCAGGCCGCTGCTCATCGTTTCGGCGACGCTGACGGCGGCGGCGAGAATGACGCCGAGCGAAATCGGCACGTCCATGTTGACGCGGCCGTGGCGCAGCACCGACAGCGCCGAGCGGAAGAACGGCACGCCGGCGTACGCGATGGCGGGCAGCGCGATCAGCGCCGAAACCCCGTGCAGCAGGTCCCGCGTCGCCGGACCCATGCCCTGGGCGTGGCCGGCCCAGACCGACACCGACAGCAGCATGACGTTGCCCGCCGCGAACCCGGCCACCGCGAGCGCGCGCAGCAGTTCGCTCTCTTCGCGCGCCTGGTCTCCTTGCAGCCGCCCGGGATCGAACGGCGCCAGGCGATAGCCGAGCGCCAGCACCGGCGCCAGCACGACGGCGGCCCGCGCGTCGACCGCCAGCCGCACCGCGAGGCGCCGCGTCGTCATGTTCAGGCGCGCCGACACGACGCCCGGCTGGCGGGCGAGCACTTGCTCGATCAGCCAGACGCAGGCGGCGCATTGCAGGCCGTCCACCATCAAGTGCAGGACGCGCCCGCCGTCGGGCAGCGCCTGCACGGCGGCGTCGAAATCGGGCAACGGCGCCTCGGCGTCGGGGCGCAAGGACCCGGCGGCGGCGTCGAGGCAACGGCGTTCGTAATAGCGTTCCAGCCCCAGGCCGCGAACCAGGGCGAAGGCCGCCTCGCAGCCCTTGCAGCAGAAACGCGCGCGCGCCGCCGCCGGTTGGCCGCAATGGGCGCACACACCCACGGCAGGGGTCTCGTCCTCGGCGCAGCAATCGAAGGGTTCGCTGGTCAGGGCGCGGCCGGTCACGGCACGACGATCCGCGTTTCCTGCTGGAAGACGTCCGTGCCTCGGAACGCATGAACGCGCACGATCCACTGGCCGGGCTTGAGCGGCGCCGCGTCGGCGCGGAACACGCCGCCGCCTCGCGCGACCAGGACCAGGCGCCGGTCGGGACCCGGCTCGACCGGCCGGCGGAGGACGATTTCGGCCTCAAGCCCGTCCACCGGCCGGCCGTCGCGGTCGGTCAGGCGCGCCTCGATGGCGCCCGGCGCGGCGAAGGCGATTTCGGCGCGCCAGCCCAGTTTCGCCTGCGCCGCCGCGCCTTCGAGGGCGCGGTTATAGTCGAGACCCTTGTCGTAGGCGCCCTCGACGGCCAGCCCTGAGAAGCTCGCTTGCGCGAACCAGATCAGGGCGCCGTTGACCGCGACCGTGACGCCCATGGCGCCGACGAAGATCCAGGGATACCACCAGCCGGGTTTGCGCGCCGGTTCGTTCATAACCGGGCCCTCACGGTCCGTTGAAGACGTTGCCGCGCCGGTAGCCGCGCCCGTCGGCGGCGTCGGTCGCGCTGAACACGATGTCGGTGGCGCGGGCCTTGAGCGATTCCGGCCGGACGCGCACGAACACGCGGAAGGTGCCGACCGAGTCGCCCTTCACCGGCAACGCGGCCTCGGTCGTTTCGTCGGAGACAAGGCCGGTGACGGTGAAGGTCGCGCCGGGAATCCCCGCGATCTTGAGGCGGTAGGTCTTGTCGACGCGTTCCATGTTCAGGATCTTGACCGTGTAGCCGTTGCGGATCGCCCCATCCGACAGGCGCACGAACAGGGGCGCGCGGTCAGCCAGCACGTGGACCTCGGTCCGGGTCCGCGTCGCCAGTCCGACGGTGATGATCGTGGCGACGACGGCGAGAATCGCGGCGTAAATCAAGACGCGCGGGCGTAGCCAACGGGCGCGCGGTTTTTGCCCCAGCCGGCGCGCGGCCTGATTGGCCATGGAATCGTAGGCGATCAGGTTCTTGGGTAGGCCGAAGCGCGGCATGATCGAATTGCAGGCGTCCACGCACAGCGCGCAGCCGATGCACGCCATCTGCTGGCCCTGGCGGATGTCGATCCCGGTCGGGCAGACCTGGACGCAGAGGCTGCAATCGACGCAATGGCCGCGCCCCTCGAACGATTGGCCGTGACGCGCGCCGCCGCGCGGCTCGCCTCGCCAGTCGGCGTAGGTGACGATCAGGGAATGCTCGTCGAACATCGCGCCCTGGAAGCGCGGCCACGGGCACATGTAGATGCAGAGCTGTTCGCGCATCAAGCCGGCGAGGACGTAGGTCGTCGCCGTGAAGAGCGCGGTGAAGCCGTAGACGGCGGGCGAGGATTCGCCGACGAAGAATTCCTTCATCAAGGTCGGCGCGTCGTCGAAGTACATGATCCACGCGCCGCCGGTGGCGACCGCGATCAGCAGCCAGGCGGCGTGCTTGGCGACGCGCTTGCCGGCTTTCGCCGCCGACAGGGGCGCGGCATCCAGCTTCATCCGCGCCGGGCGGTCGCCCTCGATCAGGCGTTCGACCCACATGAACAGATCCGTCCACACCGTCTGCGGGCACAGGAACCCGCACCAGACGCGCCCCGCCAGCGCGGTGACGAGAAAGAGTCCGATGGCGCCCAGGATCAGAAGGCCGGTCAGGTAATAGACTTCCTGCGGCCAGATCTCGATCATGAAGAAGTACGCGCGCCGCCCCGGCATGTCGATCAGCAGCGCCTGGCCGGGCGCGTCGGGACCGCGATCCCAGCGCAGCCACGGCAGGCCGTAGTAGAGGCCGAGCAAAAGAATCAGCGCCGCCCATTTCAGGGTCCGGAACACGCCGGAGACACGGCGCGGGTGAATCTTCACCCGCGAGACGTACATGGGTTCTTCGTGAACGGGAGCGGTCGTTTCGTTCATCGCGTCAGGATAAACCAAAAAAGATCGGGGGAAAGCGGACCGGAATTCCGGCCCGCTTTCCCCCTTTTAACCCGCGGCGGATGGCTCTACTTGCCCCCACCGAGCGCATGGACATAGGCCGCGACCATCTTGAGCGCGACCGCATCGAGGCGCCCTTCCCATGTCGGCATCACGCCGTGGCGGGGATTGGCGATCTGGGCGGCGACGGCGTCCTTGGTCGCGCCGTGAAGCCAGATTCCGTCGGCGAGGTTCGGCGCGCCCAACTCCTTGTTGCCACGGCCGTCGGGGCCGTGACAGGCGGCGCATTGCTCCTCGAACAGCTTGGCGCCGGCGGCGTTCTGGGCGCCCTTGCCGGACAGGGAGAGCACGTGATCGGCCAGCCCCGCGATCTCGGGCGCTTTCAACTGGTCGGAAAACTTGGGCATCTCGCTGACGCGCGCGTCCTTGTGCCCCGAGCGGATGCCGACGCGCACGGTGTTCAGGATTTCGCCCGGCGTGCCGCCCCAGATCCAGTCGTCGTCGGCCAGCACCGGATAGCCGCCCGCCCGTCCCGCGCCGCCCGCGCCATGGCAGGGCTGGCAGTTCTCGGCGAACACCGCACGGCCGCCGGCGGTGGCGTAGACGATCAGGTCCTTGTCCTTGACGATGGCCTCGATGTCGGCGGCCGCCAGGCGGACACGCCAGGATTCCTGGGCCTTGCGCGCGGCGGCCATGTCCTTGTCCAGTTCGGCGCGCGAGGAATAGCCGATGACGCCATGGGCGTAATCGCTGAACGTCGGCCAGGACGGATAGACGATCCAATAGCCGAACGACCACAGGATGCAGGCATAGAAGGTGTACAGCCACCACCGCGGCAGCGGCGTGTTCAATTCCTTGATGCCGTCCCATTCATGGCCGGTCGTCTCCATCCCGGTGACGGGGTCTTTTTCCACTGTCGCCACGGTCGTTCTCCTTAGCTCTAAGCCCTGTCCTCGCGGAAGGGGATTCGGCCGTCGTCCTCGAAGCGGGCGCGGTTGCCGGGCCAGAACGCCCACGCCACGATCGCGAGGAAGAACAAGATCATCCACACCAGCCATAGGCCGCGCAGCGTTTCCGCGAATTCCATCAGGGTCATGGCTTCGGCCGTCCTATCCCCGCCGCCTCAACGCCGCGCCAGTTCGGGCTTGAAGGTGGTGAAGTCCACCAGCGTTCCCAGCATCTGCAGGTAGGCGATCAAGGCGTCCAACTCGGTGATGCGCTCGGGCTTGCCGTCGAAATCGCCCATCGGCGCCTTCGGGTAGCGCTCGGTGAAGGGCCGCGTGTCGCCCTCGCCCGCGCCGGCCTGGGTTTTCAAATCCGCCGCCGCGTTCTTGATGTCGTCCTCGGTGTAGGTGACGCCGGTCACGCGCAGCGTCTTCAGGTGTTCGGCAACGTCGGCGTATTTCAGTTCCTTCCGCGCCAGGAACGGGTACGACGGCATGATCGATTCCGGCACCACCGCGCGCGGGTCGGTCATGTGCAGCACGTGCCAGTCGTTGGAGTACTTGCCGCCGACGCGGGCGAGGTCCGGCCCGGTCCGCTTCGAGCCCCACTGGAAGGGATGGTCGTAC
>CAYIQU010000107.1:0-6044 GCA_964365645.1 uncultured Hyphomicrobiales bacterium
GGCGGCGACACCATCAACTCGATCAAGCAGGCGGCCGAGTTCGGCATCGTCAAGGGCGGCCAAAACCTGGCCGGCCTTTTGGTGTTCCTGACCGACATTCACGCGCTGGGCTTGCCGACGGCCCAGGGCCTGATCATGACCGAGGCGTGGTATTGGGACACGACCGACGCCAACCGGGCGTTCGCCCGTGAGTTCGCCGCGGCCCACAAGGGCAATCACCCGACCATGGGGCAGGCCGGCGTCTATTCGGCGGTCACTCACTACCTGAGGGCGGTGGCGGCGCTGAAATCGGATGCCGACGGCGCCAAGGTGGTGGCGAAGATGAAGGAACTGCCGAGCGACGACAAGCTGTTCGGCAAAGGCTCGGTCCGCGCCGACGGCCGCCACATCCATCCCATGTACCTGTTCGAGGTCAAGAAGCCCTCGGAGTCCAAGGGACCGTGGGATTACTACAAGGTCCGCGCCACCATTCCGGCCGAGGAAGCCTTCCGTCCGATCAAGGACGGCGGCTGCCCGCTGGTGAAGTGACGTAGGAAGAAGACAACAGGGCGAGTCCGGGAATGGTCACGATCTTCGGCATATCGTCGCAGGCGCTGTTCGGCCAGCTTTTGATCGGGCTGATCAACGGCGCCTTCTACGCGATCCTCAGTCTCGGGCTCGCCCTGATCTTCGGGCTTCTCAACATCATCAATTTCACCCACGGCGCGCAGTACATGATGGGCGCGTTCGTGGCGTGGCTGCTGCTCTCATACGCCGGCATCGGGTACTGGGCGGCGCTGCTGATCGCGCCGATCCTCGTCGGCATCACGGGAATCGTCATCGCGCGGCTGTTCCTGCGCCAACTCTATAAGCTCGATCATCTTTACGGGCTGCTGCTCACCTTCGGGCTCGCCTTGATGCTCGAAGGCGCGTTCCGGCAGATGTTCGGCGTCTCCGGCTTGCCGTATCAGATTCCGGAGGAACTCACCGGCGGCTACAATCTGGGCTTCATGTTCCTGCCCAAGTACCGGGCCTGGGTCATCCTGATCTCGTTGATCGTCTGCGTCGCGACATGGCTTCTGATCGAGAAAACGAAGCTCGGCTCCTACTTGCGCGCCGCGACCGAGAACCCGGCGCTGGTGCGCGCCTTCGGCATCAACGTGCCCCTGATGATCACGCTGACCTACGGCTTCGGCGTGGCGCTGGCGGCGTTCGCCGGCGTGCTGGCGGCGCCGATTTACCAGGTCAGCCCGATCATGGGGTCGAACCTGATTATCGTCGTCTTCGCGGTGGTGGTGATCGGCGGCATGGGTTCGATCCTGGGTTCGGTCGTTACCGGTTTCGCGCTCGGCCTGATCGAGGGATTGACCAAGGTGTTTTATCCCGAGGCCTCCAGCACCGCGATTTTCATCATCATGGCGATCGTCCTGTTGATCCAGCCCGCCGGCCTGTTCGGGCGGAGGGCGTAGGGCGATGACCAGCCGCACCGTTCTTTATGGCGTTCTTATCGCCGCCGCGCTGGCCGCGCCGTTCGTCGTGTACCCCATCTTTCTGATGAAGGCGCTGTGCTTCGCGCTGTTCGCGTGCGCTTTCAACCTGCTGCTCGGCTACGTCGGCCTCCTGTCGTTCGGTCACGCCGCCTTTTTCGGGTTCGCCGCCTACATCACCGGATACACGGTGAAGGCCTGGGGCTGGTCGCCCGAGATCGCCCTTATGGCGGGCGGCGCGGCGGCGGCGGCGCTTGGGCTGGCCTTCGGCGGCTTGGCCATTCGCCGCCAGGGCATTTACTTCGCCATGATCACGCTGGCGCTGGCGCAGATGCTCTACTTCTTCTCTGTTCAGGCGCCGTTCACCCACGGCGAGGACGGCATTCAGGCGATCCCGCGCGGCCACCTGCTGGGCCTGATCGATCTCAAGCAGCCGCTCACCATGTATTATTTCGTCCTGGCGGTATTCGTCGCCGGGTTCTTGATCATCCAACGCGCGATCCATTCACCCTTCGGCCAGGTTTTGAAGGCGATCCGCGAAAACGAGGCGCGCGCCATTTCATTGGGCTATCGGGTGGATCGCTACAAGCTCGCCGCCTTCGTCCTGTCGGCGGCGCTGTCGGGATTGGCGGGCGCCTTGATGACGCTGGTGTTCCAGTTCGCCACCCTCAACAACGTGCATTGGCACCTGTCGGGCGAGGTGGTGCTGATGACGCTGCTGGGCGGGGTCGGCACCGTGTTCGGCCCCATCGTCGGCGCGTTCCTGGTGGCGGCGATCCAGCAATACCTGGCGCAGCTGGGCGCCTGGGTAACCATCGTCCAGGGCTTCATCTTCTTCGTCTGCGTGCTGCTGTTCCGCCGCGGCATCGTCGGCGAGATCAACGCCCTGATCCGTTGGCACCGGGCGGGGAAGGGCGAGTAGCCCGTCCGACTTTCAAGCCTTGCGGAAAATCGTCCGGCTCTGTTCGCGCAGGAACTGTTGCAGATAATAGGGGCCGAGGCCGCCCTTGCCGGTGATGCCGGTTCCCTTCCAGCCGCAAAAGCTTTGGATGCCGGGCCAAGCGCCGGTTGTCGCGCCGCTGGCGCGGTTGGAATAAAGAACGCCCGCCTCGGCGCGTTCATGAAACATCTCCAATTCGTCGTCGCGGCTCGTGTAGATGCCGGCGGTCAGGCCGTAGTTCACCCGATTGCCGTCGGCGATGGCGGCTCCCAGGTCGTCGAACGCCTGGACCGCCAGGAACGGCAGGAACAACTCGTCGCGGTGAATCCAGTGATCGGGGGCGAGGTCCGCCACGATCGTGGGCGCGACGTAGGCGCCTTTGTCGAAAAGGCCGCCCGAGAGTCGTTCGCCGCCAACCAGCACGCGGCCCTCGCTCCGCGCCGCCCGGATCGCGTGCTCGAAGCGCGCCAAGGCGCGCTCGTCGATCACCGGACCCATATAGACGTCGCGCTGTTGGGGATCGCCGATGCGGATTTTGGCGGTCAGCGCCATGAGCTTTTCCAGGAACGGGTCCCGCACGTCGCCGGCGACGTAGACCTTCGAGCACGCGCTGCATTTTTGTCCCTGAAGACCGAAGGCCGAGCGCATGACGCCGGCCGCGGCGGCGTCGAGATCGGCCGACGAGGCGACATAAGCGGGGTTCTTGCCGCCCATTTCGACGATCACCGGCCGGGCGAACGGGCCTTGGGCGAAGGCGCGGAAGATTTCCATGCCGACCCGGTGCGAACCCGTGAAGGCAACCCCGGCCAGGCGCGGATCGTTGATCAGCGCGCGGCCGGCATCCTCGCCGCCGCAAACCATGTTGACGACGCCGTCCGGCAGCCCGGCTTCGGCGAAGGCGTCCATCAGCAGCGCGCCGGAAAGACCGGCCATCGGGCTCGGCTTGTAGACCGCGGTGTTGCCGGTCAGGATCGCGCCGGTCAGCATGTTGACCGACAGGGCGAGCGGGAAGTTGAACGGCGCGATCACGGCGAAGACGCCTTGCGGGCGCAAGACGTCGGCGGTTTCCTCGTTGGCGAACGCGCGCTTCATCGGGCGGGCGAAGCCCTCGTTCCGCTCCATCTCCTCGCAGTAATAAAGAACCATATCGACCGTTTCCTCGGCCTCGCCGATGGATTCCAGGCGGGATTTGCCGACCTCGATCAAAAGGGCCATGCCGAGGTCGTGCTTGCGCCGGGCCAGCGCCTCGGCCAGCCGTCGGAACGCGGCCGCCCGCTCGCGCCAGGACGTGCGCGCCCAGGCTCCATAGGCGGCCTGGGCGGCGGCAACGGCGCGGGCGACGGCGGCGGGCGAGGCGGCGACGAAGCGGCCGAGCCGGATATCGCGGTCGATGGGGGAGAGGGCCTCGTAGGCCGCGCCGTCCTCGTCGGCGCGCCCGGCGATCCGGTTCGGCCGGTTTTGGCCCAGGACTCGCGCCTGGAACAGCGGAATCTCCCGGTCCAGCCAGTCGTGCAGGGGCGAGAAATCGGTATGAATGTTGGAATAGGTGACGCGCGGAAGCTCGGTCATGGCGATCCCTCTCGACAGTATCGGGGGATGTTAGCGCGGGTCGGGTCCCGTCGCCCAGGGGCGAGGCGCTTGATTCTTCACGGGGCTCCGCCTAAAGAATGGGTCTCTTTCTTAATCGGAAAGTCGCCGGCCCGATCCCGGCCGGGTTCATTCTTCGATGCCATCCAGGAGGCTATAAAGTCGTGAACGAAATCGCTGTTGCCGACAAGCGGCTTGACGCCATCCGCACCGAGATCGAGGCCCTTCAGGTCGAGATCGAGAAGGTCGGCCGTGTCGCCACGGAAATCGACGCCATCGCCAAGCAGACCAACCTGCTGGCGCTGAACGCGACCATCGAGGCGGCGCGGGCCGGCGACGCGGGCAAGGGCTTCGCCGTCGTCGCGGGCGAGGTCAAGAATCTCTCCTCCCAGACCGCGCGAGCGACCCACGAGGTCTCCGAGGTCGTCTCGACCCTGATGAGCCGCATCGACAAGCTCGCCATGCTGATCGATTAAGGATCGCCGGGCGGGCGGGCGGGCGGGGAAGGGAACCATGGCCGAACGCTATCTGCTCGCCGTCGATCAGGGAACGACCAGCACCCGCGCGGTGGTTTTCGACGTCGCCGGAAGCGTTCGCGGGCTGGCGCGGCGGGAACTGCCGCAAATTTTTCCGAAGCCGGGTTGGGTCGAGCACGACCCCGAGGAAATCTGGCGAGCGGCGGCGGCGACGATCAAGGGCGCGCTCGCCAAGGCCAAGGTCGAACCCGGGCAGGTTGCCGGCATCGGCATCACCAATCAGCGCGAGACCACCATCCTGTGGGACCGCGACAGCGGCAAGCCGATCCACAACGCGCTGGTCTGGCAGGACCGCCGCACGGCGGATTGGTGCCGGCGCATGGCGAAAGAGATCGGCGACGAGGACATCGGCGCCCGTACCGGCTTGCTGCTCGATCCGTATTTCTCAGCCTCCAAGATCGCCTGGCTGCTCGACAACGTCGCCGGCGCGCGCCGTGCGGCCGTGCGCGGAAAGCTCGCGTTCGGCACCATCGACTCATTCTTGCTGTGGCGCCTGACCGGCGGCGCGGTTCACGGCACCGACGCGACCAACGCCTCGCGCACCATGCTCTTCAACATCAAGCGCCAGGATTGGGACGATGAGTTGCTGCGCGCGTTCCGCATTCCGCGCGCCTTGCTGCCCGAGGTCCGCGACAGCGCCGCCGAGTTCGGCGCCACCACGCGGGGCCTTCTCGGCCGGCCGGTACCGATCACCGGCATCGCGGGCGACCAGCAAGCCGCCACCATCGGCCAGGCGTGCTTCAAGCCCGGCATGATCAAAAGCACCTACGGCACCGGCTGTTTCGTCTTGCTCAATACCGGCGCCGAGGCGGTGCGGTCGAAAAATCGCCTGGTGACCACGGTTGCCTACCGCCTCAACGGCAAGCCGACCTTCGCCCTGGAAGGCAGCGTTTTCATTTCCGGCGCGGCGGTTCAATGGCTGCGCGACCGGCTGAAGGTGATCCCGACGGCGGCGCACAGCAAGGAATTGGCGCAGGGTCTCGCCGATACCGGCGGCGTCTATCTGGTGCCGGCGTTCACCGGCTTGGGCGCGCCGTGGTGGGACCCGGACGCGCGCGGGGCCATCGTCGGGCTGACCCGCGACAGCGGCGTCGCCGAGATCGTCCGCGCGGCGCTGGAAGCGACCGTCTACCAGACCCGCGATTTGATGGAAGCCATGGGCAAGGACGGCGGCGCGGCGCCGTCGGCGATCCGGGTCGACGGCGGCATGGCGGTCAACGACTGGGTGATGCAGTTCCTGGCCGATCAGTTGGCGATCCCGGTCGAACGGCCGCGCGTCACCGAAACGACCGCGCTGGGCGCGGCGTATCTGGCCGGGCTGGGCGCCGGAGTCTACGCTTCCACCGCCGAGATCGCGCGACGCTGGAAGAGCGAACGCCGCTTCCGCCCGGTCGCCAAGCAAGGCGCGCAACGCGAACGCCTGTACCGGGGTTGGCGCCAGGCCGTGCAGCGGGTCCGCAGCGACCGTTCGTGACCGGACCCGCTCGACAACGGAGACGGTTCGTGTAATCTCGC
>CAYIQU010000108.1:0-6002 GCA_964365645.1 uncultured Hyphomicrobiales bacterium
GACCAGGAAGCCCTGGTCGTCCCAGGTCGTCCGCATGAGATCCGATTTCTCGAAACCGTTGGTGTCCTGCATCGCGGCCAGGAAGTTGGAATCGAATTGCGTCATGGCGTCGATGTCGAGGGAAAAGCTCGCCGTCGAGCCGCCGCTGAAGGTCAGGGCGAACGCGACCGGAGTGGGCGGCGTGATGGTGCTGCCGCTTTTCGTGCCGGCGTAGCCGTTGTTGGTGAAGTTGACGGTCGAAGCCGCGGTCGTCGTGTTGTTGGTCACGTTGGCGGTGGTCGTGGCGCGGGCGGCGGTATTGGCGGCGCCGCCGCCGATGTTGGTCGCGGTGGCCGTGGTCGCGAACGGCGTATTGACGACGTCGGCGGTCAGCCGAACGACGCCCGCGCCGTTGGCCGAGGCGCTGACGGGTAGAACGAGATCGGCGGTGACCAGCGCGATCAAAGCGTCGCGGGCAGTGTTGAGGGTATCCGTCGCGGTCAGGGTATACGAGAACGTCGTGCCGTTGACGGTGAGGGAATAAACGTCGCCGGCCTCGATGGTGCCGGCGATGGTGACGTCGTCGACCTGCGCGATGCCGACGCCGGCGGCGAAGGTGTTGGCGACGTTGGCGGTGTTGTCATTGGTGCTGGTGACGTTGGTGGCACTGGTGCTGGATGTGAACGCGCTGCCGGCCGTCTTGGCGGTCAGCGTGAGGATGCCGGTGGCGCCGGCGGCGGCGGTGACCGGCGCGGCGGAGCTGGCGTTGATCAGGGACACCAGGGCGGTGCGCGCGGTGTCGATGGTCGCGGTCGCGCCGGTGTGGGTATAGGTATAGGGCGTGCCGGCGACGGTGACGGTGTAGGAATCGCCGGGCTCGACGGCGCCGGCGAGCGTGACCGTATCCACCTGCGCGGTCGGGGTCCGGCTGTGGGTGGCGGACATCAGCCAGGTGTTCTCGTCGCTGCGGGTGAAGTTCAATTGCACCGGCTGGCGCTTGCCGGCGGAATCGATCACCGAGATCGAGAAGGCATAATAGCCCGCGGGCGGCGTGCCGGCGATGGCGGCGGCCACCGCCGTGGCGTGGGCGGCCTGGGCGGTGACGTTGGCGATTGTGGTCGAATTGGTGGCGGTGTTGGCGAACGCGCCGTTGTTGGTCGCCGTGGCGCTGGCGGTGAAGGCGGTGCCGGCCGTGTCGGCGATCAGGGTCATGATTCCGGTGCCGTTCGCCCGGGCGGTGACGGGCAGAACGGCATCGGCATTGATCAGGGCGATCAAGGCGTCGCGGGCGGTGTCGAGGGTCTCCAGCGCCGCCATGGTGCGCGAGAACGTCGTGCCGTTGACGGTGACGGCATAGACGTCGCCCGCCTCGATGGTGCCGCCCAGGGTGACGCTGTTCACTTGCGCGACGGCGGGCGTCGCTTGCGCCATCGCCGGCAGGTTGAGGCCGATCTCGGCGGTGGTCGTGGCTTGGAACACGTTGGCGAAATAGTCGGGATCGACGCGCATCGCCTGCAATGTCCCTGAGGTCGGAAACACGCCGTTGGCGTCGGGCGCCCAGCCCATCAGGTAGAGGCCGTTCTTGTCGACCATGTAGCCCGGCACCGAGGTCGCCGAGCCGGTGCCGGTGGTGGGGGTGAGCACCTTCATCTCGAACGAGCCGTCGCGGGTGTAGAAGGTGTTGCCGCCGGTGATCGCGTCGCCGACGACGAAGAACCCGTCGCCGACGATGGCGAGATCGAGATCGCGCGCGGTGGTGTAGATCACCCCTTGCTGATCGATGATCTGGACGTCCTTGGGCCGCACGCCGCCGAAATCCTGGCCGCTGGACATGGAGTCGCTGAGCACCGTCTGGAACCGGGTCTCGGTGCGCTTGTAGCCGCCGGCGGTGACGTTGGCGATGTTCTGGCTGATGGTCGCCAAGCTGTGCGCCTGGCTTTTCATGCCCAGGATGCTGGGGGCGAACGCGCTGTACATGGGCATCGGGGACTCCTTGGTCCTGGGGCGGCCGTCGGTTCGATGCCGCCGGCCTTGCCCTTTGCGGGCGGCGCGACGGACGGATTGATCCGGGGTTCTTTCAAGCAATTCCGGTGCCAAAGGCGACTGAACTCAACCCATTGACGGAATTGAATAATTTCAGAACCTGTCGGACTTGGAATGGATGTTGGCGCCGTCCGCCCGGCATTTCCTGCCGGGGATCGACGGCGACGAATACCGACACGCCCCTTAAGCCGGCGTGGGCGTCGAAGGCGTGGGACATATATTAAGGTGCGGGCTGTTCACGGGGCGGGGCTTGGCGGCCGTAAATGATAACGCTTCTCATTATTATATATTGAGACAATGCCCCAAGACAAAGTCCCTATAAATTATCGGGTTGATGAAAACCGCCCTTCCTGGGAATACCGGGCGGCGGGAAGGGTCGGGCCAGGGTGGCGGCGGGGGGTTGCTTCCGGCACAATGGCGGCCGGCGCAATTCACGGCCCTGCTACGATGGCACCCAACGGATGAACCCATGAAGGTCAAGGAAGTCGGCCCCGGTCGAACGGCGGATTCCGTCCGTCGCCGCAAAGAGGCCGGGAAAGGCGGCGAATTCGCCGACGAGCTGAAGGACGCCATGGCCGCCACCGAGCCGGGCGCGGCGGTGGAAAGCCCGCCGGTGACGGCGACCGACTCGCTGCTGGCGGTGCAGGAAGTCCCGGACGCCGCGTCCGGGCAAAAACGCCGGGCGACCCGCCAATACGGCCAGTTTCTCCTCGACCGGCTGGACGATCTTCGGCTCGCCCTTCTGACCGGGTCCATCCCCAAGGACCGGCTGGCCGAACTGGCGCAGGCCATCCGCCAGAAGCGCCAGCGTTCCGACGACCCCCGCTTGAATGAGATCCTGGACGAGATCGAGCTTCGGGCCGAGGTCGAAATCGCGAAGTTGACAAGACCCGTCGGGTCTTGAGAATCACCCGCCCGGCCGGCCGACCCGGCCCGGGCGAACGCCGGCGGCGTGGCCGTCGGCGAAAATGGCGATGCGGCAATTCGAGGATCGTTCGATGACCAAGGCTCAACGCGACAAGAAACGACCGGCGCCCGCCCGCAAGACGGCCGCGGCGGCGAAGCCCCGTGCCGGCGCCAAGAGCGTCAAGAGCGTCAAGAGCAAAAGGAAGCTCGCGCCCAAGAGCCGGCGGACCGCGCCGGTGTCCCTGCCGGCGGGCTATCGGCCGACGGAGAAAGAACCGTTCATGAGTCCGCGGATGCGCGAATATTTCCGCCAAAGACTCATCACCTGGCGCGGCGAGTTGGTGCGCGAGTCCGAGGAAACCCTCCAGTCGTTGCAGGAAGGCGGCATCGTCGAGGCGGATATCGCCGACCGCGCCTCGGTCGAGACCGACCGCTCCTTGGAACTGCGCACCCGCGACCGGGCGCGCAAGCTGATCGCCAAGATCGACGAGGCGCTCGAGCGCGTCGACAAGGGAATCTACGGCTATTGCGAGGAAACCGGCGAGCCGATCGCCATTTCCCGGCTGGAAGCCCGGCCGATCGCGACGCTCAGCATCGAGGCGCAAGAACGCCACGAACGCATGGAACGCACGCATCGCGACGATTAATCTTTGGTTTGCTTCGCACGACTTCTGTCGTGCTACGCGCCCGCGTAGCGGCACGGAAGTGACGCGAAGCAAGATCAAAAACACAGCGGCACGGAAGTGACGCGAAGCGAATAAATAAGTTTATCTTTGATTGGCTTCGCATGACTTCCGTCATGCTACGCATAACAAAAAAAGAGGCCGGCGCGTGAAGCGCCGGCCTTTGAGTTTTCCAGGTCCGAGGGAACGACGGAATCCTGGATCGGGAGAGATCGTCGTTATCAGAACGGGAACAGGATGTCCCAGACCTGCGCGCCCCAACGCGGCGCCTGCAGGCCGCTCAGCGTCCCGCGGCCGCCGTAGGCGACGCGCATTTCCGCTATTTTCTCGTGGCTGATGGTGTTGTCGGACTCGATGTCCTCGGGCCGGATCACGCCGGTGACCAGCAGCTCGCGCATTTCCTGGTTGACCAGCAGTTCCTGGCGGCCGATCACCACCAGCGAGCCGTTGGGCAGGATCTGCGTCACCACCGCGGCGAAGGTCAGCGTCACCGCCTCGCTCCGCTCGATGCCGCCGTCGCCCGAGGTCTTGTGGTTGTTGCTGAAACTCAGCATTTTCGAAGCGTCGACCCCTTGGGGGAGAAACTTCTTGTATTCGGATTCCAAGCCGAGAAGATTGGCGACGTTCGCGGTCTCGCTGTCGCCGCGCTCGCGTTCGGTCTTGTTGTCGAGCTTGCCCGAATCGTTGATCGACAGCTTGACCGTCATGATGTCGCCGACCGCCTTGGCGCGATGATCCTTGAAGAAAACCTTCGCCCCCGAACGCCACAGCGAATTCGGGTTGATCTCAGCCGATTGCGGCGCCGGCATCGGCAGGTTGACGGGCTGGTAGCCGGGCCGGGTCGTCGGGTTGTCGATGGTCGACGTCTTCGGCCCGCCGCCGACTTCGGACAGGCGGGTGAACACGTTGCAGCCCGACAGCATCGTCCCGGCCAGCATCAGCGCCAGCGCCGCGGACCACGCCGGGCGGCGGTTCGGGCGCGGAGCACGACGGCAAGTCGTGCGAAGCAAATCCGCGGGGGAATGGGTCATGACGGTCTCTCCTCGCTCAATTGATCGCCGGGCGCATTTCGGCCAGGGCGCCGAAGGGTTTCACCAGCACTTGGCCGGCGGCGACGACGGTGCCCTCGACCGTTTGCTTGCTCTGGTTGTTGACGATGCGGATGACGTCGCCCTGGCCGCCGGCGTCGAGCGCGCGGCCGCGCGTGGTCAGGCGCATTTGCGGCGCCTGCAGGACGATGGTGACCGGCGAATCCTTGGTCACCAGGATCGGGCGTTCGACGTCGCGGGCGGCCACCGGCTGGCCGGCGCGCAGGCCCCGGACGGCGGCCTTGCCGACCAGCAGGGCGGAATCGAGGGTGATCTCGGGTTGCACCTGGTCGACCTTCAGGCGGGTGAACTCGAGGTCGTCGTCGCGCAGGATTTCTCCCTTGGAAACGGGGCGCTTCGGCACCGGCACCGCGATCATCTTGTGGGCGCGGCCGCTGACGCGGACCCGCTGCGCCGAGGTCGAATTCGCGGGCGCGATCACGGTCGCCTCGAAACGCCGGGTCAGGCGATCAAAGGAGACGTCGTCGAGGGCGAAGTCGCCGGCGGCGTCGCCGGCGGCGTACAGGCGGAAGTTGCTGTTGAGGATCTCGACGACCATGTCGGCGCCGTTCTCGCGCTCGGCCAGCAGGGCGCGGGCGCGCTGCTCCACGTCCTCGCGGCTGACGACGAAACTGCGGCGTTGCACCAAGACGTGTTCGCGGGGGTCCGACGGCTGCCATTCCAGGCCGTGGCGGCGGGCGGTGCGGGCCAGCCAGGGGGCATCCAGCGTCAAGGTCTTGCCGGGCGCCGGCGCGTAGGCGACCGCCGTCGCGGCGGCCTTGTCGTTCGCGCCGGTGAAGATGTCGCTCAGCCGGACCAGGGAATCGTCGACGGTCACGCTGGGCGCGACCAGCGCGATGGGCGTGTACGCGCCGGGAGCCATGGGCGCGGACTCGCCGGCGGCGGCCGGCGCGGCGGTCGCGCCGGGCGCGGCGGCGAGAAGAACCGTAAACACGAAAGCAGCGATTGCGCGGGTCATGATCGACCTGCCTTTCCCGTCAACGCATTTGTCCCAGCGTGCTCATCATGTCGTCCGAGGCCTTGATGACCTTGGAGTTCATTTCGTAGGCGCGCTGCGCCGAAATCAGGTTCGAGATTTCCTCGACCGGATTGACGTTCGACGTCTCCAGGAAGCCCTGCAGGATCGAGCCGTAGCCCGTGCTCGCCGGATTGCCGGTGGTGGGCGTGCCCGAGGCCGGGGATTCCATGTACAGGTTGCCGCCGACGGAATTGAGCCCCGCCTCGTTGGGGAAGTTGGCCAGCTGAATCTGGCCGACGTTGGAAAGCGCCACCTGGCCCTGGA
>CAYIQU010000109.1:0-5990 GCA_964365645.1 uncultured Hyphomicrobiales bacterium
CGATGATGCCCAGCCGCTTGCCCCAGATACGATGGCCCAGCATCCAGGTCGGCGACCAGCCGGCCCATGTGCCCTGGTGCAGCACCTTTTCGCCCTCGATCAGCCGGCGCGGCACCGCCAGGATCAGCGCCATGGTCATGTCGGCGGTGTCCTCGGTCAGCACGTCGGGGGTGTTGGTCACCGTGATGCCGCGCTGGCGGGCGGCGGCGAGGTCGATGTGATCGACCCCGGTGCCGTAATTGGCGATCAGGCGCAGTTGCGGCCCGGCCTGGGTCAGGATCGCCGCGTCGATGCGGTCGGTGAGCGTCGGCACCAGGACGTCGGCGGTCTTGACCGCCTCCATCAGCTCGACCTTGGTCATCGGCTTGTCGTCGACGTTGAGGTGGGCGTCGAACAATTCCATCAGCCGGGTTTCGATCGCGTCGGGCAGCTTTCGAGTGACGACGACCTTGACCTTCTTGTGCGTCATGGAGGCTCTCCCAGGGAGGGGGTTCGGGGGCCGTCGCCGGCCGCGCCAACCCTTCGTTTTTGTGCCGTATCTTGAGCCACGCCATAGCAAGGGGACCGGGCCTTGGCAAGCCGCCCCAAGGACCGCCCCAAGGGCCGGTCCCAAGACCGTCCCAAAAGGGAGTCCGGCGCGAGGGCGATTCCGCAACTGCGTTGGCGCGGGGAACCGTCTTGCCTTTATAATGCGTTCCCCATGACCGCCCCGCACGCCGCCCCCGCCCCTTTTCGCGCCTTGGTCGCCGCCGCCCTACTGGCGGGCGCGGTCTTCTTCGCCGTGGGTCCGGCCGGCGCGGCGGGCGAGGAGGACGCGCCCGGCCCGGATCGCGCCCCGGATCGCATATCGGGCGCGCCGGCGGCCGGCGCCGAGACCTCAGGGCTGCCGCTGCCCCGCTTCGCCAGCTTGCGCGCGGGCGAGGTCAACGTCCGCACGGGGCCCGGCGTGCAGTATCCGGTCGATTGGGTGTTCCAGCGCCAGGGAATGCCGGTCGAAATCATCGCCGAGTACCGGACTTGGCGCAAAATCCGCGATTGGCAGGGAACCCAAGGCTGGGTGCACCAAAGCCTGCTGGCCGGGCGGCGCACCGCCATCGTCATCGGCGGCGCGCGGTCGCTGCGGACCAAGCCCGAAGCCGACGCCAAGGCCGTCGCCGAGCTGGAAGCGGGCGTCGTCGCCAACCTGGTGAGCTGCCCGGAACAATCCGCCTGGTGCCGGCTGGAAGTCGACGGCTTCGACGGCTGGCTCCGCCGCGTCGACTTCTGGGGCACGCTCAAGGATGAAATCACCGAGGCGAAGCGCAGTTTCCGGCCGGGGCGGTAGGCTCGCCGAAATCCGGTTAATAGAATCGGTCGAACAATGAGCAACTTTTGGAGCCCTAAAAATTAGGATCGGGGGCATAAGAAGATGATAGGTGTCGGGGAAAATCGCAGAAAACAGACTTAACCGTTTCTCTCCAGTGCGTAGAACCGCTTAATTCTCCCCATTATTGTCCCGTGTTCCATCGCTTTATTAATTTGATGTTCCTGGCAATATCATTTTTTCGGTAAAAGTAGCGGGGCTTTCAGACGATGTGGGACGTCGTAAGGACATTCTGGTGTGGTTTGCCCCCACAAGTGCAGGCCGCCGTGATTGGCGCTCTCACCACGGTCAGTTCGGCAATCATCGGGCTATATGTAGTCTTCTGGCAGATTGGCAGACAGGCTCGTAATGCAATTGGTCAGAATCGCCATAATGAAACTTTGAAACTGAAGCTTAAGATCTATGAAGAGATTGTCGCCATATCCCGAGATAGCAGCGACGCCGAGATAGCGCTGTCATCCTATGTTCGAGGATTTCAAACAGATATTTTTCTGAGTCGTCAGATGATCCTGAGCAGCCTGCCATCGCTGATTCCAAAGGCACGAGCTCCCGTTCTCCTTGAGAAGAAGAGCACATTAGGCAGTCAGACGATCAAGATCATCAGTGTGACCGAAAGGTGGCAGATCATTGATCCTCGGATTGAGATATTTCGAACGGCGATCAATGTCGCCAATTACGATATCGACGCGGCTTTCCAGGCATATTTCAGTGCTGCCATAAGGCTCATGCCACATGAGATGCCATCTGGGCATCCTCAACAGGGAACCGTGATCCCTTGGTCTCCGCCTAACGATCAGGTCTCTCAGCAATTTGAACGGGTAGGGCAAGATGTTATCAACGCTCTCATGAATCTGGGTTCGTACATCTGCGATTTTCAGATTGAAATGCAAAATCTGTTGGTGGGAGAGTTATTTAAACAGACACTACCGCCGCGCAAGCCGATTGGCCCCTCTTTGATCGTTGTCACGCTGGACAAACACGAAGAGCTGACAAAGCATTTTGAACAAAACACTGCTTGGGGGCGCAACAAGAGTGAGATCGAAGCACGGGTTGCCGCAGCAGTTAATCAACCCACCCCACATTCAGCAGGATGAACAAGAATGATAATCGGCTAACAGTTCCGCTCTCGGTAGCATTGGTTTAAGCGGTTCTTTGGTTCTCGGTTTTCTTCCGTTCTTTTCCTATGAGCTAGAGTGGGTGAAATGCTAATCGTGGTGATGCATTTCGGCCATTACGGTCAATAAGAAATTCGTCACCTCCGCGAAGGTAGGGGTCTATTCCGTCCGTTTCCAAGTGAAAAGCTGGATTGCTTCTTGCTCGGAAAATTTCTCTCTTACGTCATGCCCGCGCGTGTCGCGGGCATCCACGTCTTCGATCCGAAGATCATCGAAATCGTGGATGGCCGGGTCTCGCCGCGATTTGCGGCGGCCCGGCCCACGGGTCCGGCCGTAGGCCGGCCCGAGGACAGGCCATGACGGGTTGGGTATTTAGCAAAGCCTCTCGTCATCGATCTTGACATAATTCCTATAATAGGATATAGTGCGGCGTCTCCAATTCCCCGCCTGTGTTCTTGGACAAGTGAATTAAAAAAAGCCTTCAGCCGTCAGGTTTCGGCTGAAAGCTGACGACGGACCGCTCGTTGCCCGCCCGCTCGGGTGGGAAATGATGAGAAATGACGATGAATGATGAGAAATGATGATGAAAACGCGCGGGCTCGGGGCGGTTTTGTTTCCGCTCAAGGACTTAAGGCCGTTTTGCCTTATCCGAAGCCCCCCGAAAGTTATTCGGACCTATCCCGTAGCAGCACAGAAGTGATGCGAAGCCAATAAAGTGTAGCGGCACGGAAGTGGCGCGAAGCCAATAAAAAGAGCGCGGCGGCTGTTGCCGTCCGCGCTCTTTCTCGCAACCGCTCCCTGGGAAACGTGGGCGCGGGGTCTGATTGCGCTCAGTGCAGCTTAAGCGGCAGCTCGCGGATCGCTCGATCGATCAGCGCGTCGCCCTTCGGCCCGGCGACGCGGTCGGCCAGCATCCGGGCGGCGGCCTCGATGGCCAGTTCCACGGTGCGGGTGCGGACCTGGGCGACGGCCTGGGCCTCGGCGCGGCGGATGCGGTCCATCGCCGCCTGTTCGCGCCGCTTCAGCGAGACCTCGATCCGGGCGGTGCCTTCGGCGATCAGGCGGTCGGCTTCCTCGCGGGCGTGCTGGACGATGCGCTGGGCGTCGGCCTTGGCGTCGCGCTGCTTCTGCTGGTACTGGGCCAGCAATTCCTGGGCCTCGGCGCGGATCGCCTCGGCTTCCTCGATCTCGGCGCGGATTTTCCGGGCGCGGTCGTCCAGCGCCTTCGGCACCGACTTGGCCACCGGCTTGGAAACGACGGCGATGAAGAACAGCAGCGCGATCGCCACCCAGAACGTCGGATCTTGAATAATCGCCATCATGGCCGTCTCCTGGTCCTTCAGCCGCCGGTCTTGAGGACGGCGGCGACCGCCCGTTGCGCTTCGGCCGCGTCGGGCGCCTCGTCGAGCAGCCGGGCGGTGGCCAGGGCGGCGGCCTCGGCGGCGGCCTGGCGCACGTCGGTCATGGCGGCCTCCAGGGCACGCGCGATCCCGGCCTCGCTTTCGGCGATGCGCTGGGTCAGGCGCTTGCCGGCCTCGGCTTCCTGCAGGGCGGCGGCCTCGGCGATCCGCGCGCCGGCCTCGGCGACGATGGCGCGGGCCTCGTTGTGGGCGCCGGCGAGCGCCTTCTCATAGGCGGCAAGCGCGCTCGCCGCGTCCTTCTTCAAGGTCTCGGCCTTTTCCAGGTTCATCTCAATGCGCCGGCGGCGCGATTCCAGCACCTCCGCGATCCGGGGCGCGACCACCCGCCACATCACCAGGTAGAGGGTGACGAAGGTGACCACCAGCCAGAAGATCTGGGAGGCGAACGTGCTGGTATCGAACTGCGGCATCGGGTGCTCGCGTCAGCCGAACAGGATGACCAGCGCGATGACCAGCGCGAAGAGCGCGATGGCTTCCACCAGCGCGAAGCCGAGCATGGTCATGGGGAACACCGCCGGCTGCGCCGACGGGTTGCGGCCGACCGCCTGGATGAACGAGGCGAAGATGTTGCCGATGCCGATACCGGACCCGATCACGCCGATGACGGCGAGGCCGGCGCCGATGAGCTTCGCGGCTTGGACTTCCATGGGGTGTTCCTTTCGTTGTCGAAGCGGGTTGCGAATGAAGCGGTGGAATTCGATCAGTGCAGGTGCAGGGCGTCGTTGATGTAGAGACAGGTCAGGATCGTGAACACGAACGCCTGCAGGAAGGCGATGACGAACTCCAACCCGGTCAACGCCACGACGAAGGCGAACGGCACCGCGCCGAAGGCGCCGAGCGAGACGATGAACCCGGCGAAGACCTTCAACAGCGTATGCCCGGCCAGCATGTTGGCGAACAAGCGCACGGAGAGGCTGATCGGGCGGGACAGGTACGAAATGACCTCGATCACGATCAACAGCGGCGCGATCACCAACGGCGAGCCCGGCGGCAGGAAGAACGAGAAGAAGCGCAGCCCATGCTTGGCGATGGCGATGGCGGTGACGCCGACGAAGATCACCGCGGCCATGGCGAAGGTGACGGCGATGTGGCTGGTGAAGGTGAAGCTGTAGGGCATCATGCCCCACATGTTGCCGAACAAGATGAACATGAACACGGTGAAGACGAAGGGGAAATAGGGCCGTCCCCCGGGGCCGACCGTGTCGCGCAGCAAATTGGCGATGAAGCCGTAGGTCAACTCGGCCATGGACTGCCAGCGGCCGGGCACCAGCGCGCGGCGGCGCATGCCCATCACCAGGAAGACGGTGACGGAGGCCACCGTCAGCAGCATGAACAGCGACGAGTTGGTGAACGAAAGATCGATCCCGCCGAGCTTGATCGGGATCAGGGGCTTGATTTGGAATTGGGCGAGAGGTCCGGCGCCGGCAGCCACGTCAGTGATCCTTCTTATCCGTGGGCGGAGGCCCGTCCTTCGCATCGTACCGCCGGTAGCCGGCGGCGTATCCGAAACCCTTGGCCAGCCGGTAGACGTTGAACATCCCGGCGATGCCGCCCAGCAGGGTGAAGACCAACAGGCCCCACGGTCCGCTGTCGAACCCGTAATCGATCAGCATCCCGATGCCGACCCCGACCCCGACCGCCGCGATGATCTCGACGCTCACCCGAAAGGCGACCCCCATCGCCGTCTGCGGCGTCTGGTCGGCGGAATCGCGAGCGCGATCCCGCCCGAGGGCTTCGCCTTCGCGCGCCTTGGCGAGGCGCGCGTTCAACTCGCGCAGGGCCTCCGGGGGTGGTTCGTCGCCCATGCTCAGGGGATTCCCGTTCGGAACCGGCGCGCCCGCCGGGTGAAAACCGTAGCGGAACAGGCGCGGAAAGTAGGCTTCCGCCCGCCGGCCTGTCAAGGCGCAACGGGTAACGCATAGCGCATTGAAATATATGTTGAATTCAGGCGTTTAACGGGGGCGGTTGTTGCGGGCGCGAAGGTTCTTTGCGCGGCGCGGCAACGGCAACGGTTCGAGGGGTCAGGCGGCGATGGTCGAATCGCGCCACTCCTCGGCCTTCTGCAAGTCGCCCGAGACCAGTTGCGAGATG
>CAYIQU010000110.1:0-5973 GCA_964365645.1 uncultured Hyphomicrobiales bacterium
TGCTGGCGCGCGCCGATTTCATCAGCCTGCACACGCCCTTGACCGATGCCACCCGCGACATCCTGGATGCCAAGGCGTTGGCCAAGACCAAGAAGGGCGTGCGCATCGTCAACTGCGCGCGCGGCGGCCTGATCGTCGAGGCCGATTTGAAGGCGGCGCTCGAATCGGGCCACGTCGCCGGCGCGGCGCTGGACGTGTTCGCCGAGGAACCGGCCGTCAACAATCCCCTGTTCGGGATGCCGCAACTGGTGGCGACGCCGCACTTGGGCGCCTCCACCACCGAGGCCCAGGAGAAGGTCGCGTTGCAGGTGGCCGAACAGATGGCGGATTTCCTGCTGACGGGCGCGGTCTCGAACGCCCTCAACATGCCCTCGGTGACGGCGGAAGAAGCGCCGAAGCTGAAGCCTTATATGAAACTCGCCGAGCAATTGGGCAGCTTCGCCGGCCAGGCGACGGAAACGGCGATCAAGGCCGTCACCGTCGAATACGAAGGCCACGTCGCCGAACTCAACATCAAGCCCCTGACGGCGGTGGTGCTGAAAGGCTTGCTCGCGCCGCTGATCGAAACCGTCAACATGGTCAGCGCGCCCGCGGTCGCGCGCGAGCGCGGCCTCGACATCCGCGAGGTGCGCCACGAAGGAAGAGGGGCCTATCAGACCCTGATCCGCCTCGTCGTCATCTCCGAAACCCAGACCCGCAGCATCGCCGGCACGCTGTTCAACGACGAGCCGCGCATCGTCGAGATCAAGAACACGCCCATGGACGCGCGGCTGGGGCCGCACATGATCTACATCACCAATCGCGACAAGCCGGGCTTCATCGGCGCGCTGGGGATGCTGCTCGGCAACGACGGCATCAACATCGCCACCTTCAATCTCGGCCGCGACAAGCCGGGCGGCGACGCCATCGCGCTGATCGAGGTCGACCAGACCATCGACGAGGCGATGGCGGCGAAAATCCGCGCATTGCCCCAGGTCAAGCGCTGCATGCCGATGCGGTTCTAGGATTTCATCCGGCGACGATGTCCTCGCCGAACAGCAGCTTCCAGCCGGCGCCGTAGGCGACGATCGGGCGGACCTTGTCGGGAACGCGTTCGAGGAAATCGCGCAAGCCGCGAACCCATTCCTCCAGCCGCGCGGTCCGGTCGCCGCCGATGTCGAGCGCGGCGAGGAAGCGATACGGATGGTCGGCGATCAACTCCTTCCATTCCCGCCGGATGTCGGCCCCGTCCCAGACGCGGGCGTGGCGCTCGCCGCTCGGCTTGTAGGTCGAGCGCGGGCCACCGAAGGCCGTGTCGACGTAAAGGTTCGGATGCCGGGCGAACAACCCGCGCAGGTAGGCCGCGCCGTAGCGCGTCGAGCGGACGGAATAGCGGATTTGCGCGACGTGGCACCAGATGACCTTGGCTTGCGGATAGCGGGCGAGCATCGCCTCCAGCGGCGCCAGCAGGTCGTCCTCGATCTCGTAGTGGATCTGGAAGGGAACGCCGGTTTTCGCGGCGAAGGCGAACAGCCGGTGCCCTTGCGGCCCGTCGATCGGAATGGCGACGTCCCGATGCATTTCGTTGCGCTCGACCTGCCGGGGCGAGGGGTAATGCCGGAACTCAAATTCGCCCATTAAGGGATAGCCGTGTTCGGCGACGAACCGCTCGTTGTCGTCGAGGAACCGGTCCGGATGGCGGGTCCAGGCGGGGTGGTTGCCGCCGTTGCCGACCGGAATAAAGTGCTCGGGATAAGCGCGGATCAGATCGAACGCATGATGGCTCCAGGTTTGGCCGTCGTTGACCAATTTGCCGGGCTGGTCGACCGACAGCGCCATCTGGGCGACGCCTGAGCGATCCATCGCCTTGACGAAGTCCGGCAGGTCGATGGTGAGCGGGTTGTAGGAACTCTCGATATCGAGGATCGGCAGATCGCCCATCTTGCGGATCGCGGCGATGCGGCGCCGGTAGCCGTCCTTGAGCCGGGCCAGGTCGAACCGGGCGAACCCTTGCGCGGCGACGGCCGGCGGCAGGAACGTCGCGCCCGCCGCGCCGGCGCAAAAGGAGAGAAAACGTCGGCGGTGGATCATGGATCGGCTCCGGATGCGGAGTTTATCGCGCCCGCCGGCCGGAGTCATCGCCTCGGGCGGCGGCCGTTCTTCGCCCTACTTCGGTGGGGTTGCCTCGCGCGCGGGGCGGGTGTTTAATATCCCCGAACGCATAAAAGAAGAGGGGGGCTTGGCCTGGGGAGGCATGAGCGGAACAACCCTGAATACAGGGGTATCCGCCGTCCGATACGTCCGAAATCCGTCGCCGTTGTCCGTCGCGTGGGCTTGCGCGGGACGCGCGGATTTCTTCTCTCCTCCGGCTCGGCCTTCGTGTTCGTCGCGCGCAACGGCCAGGGAAGGCCAGGGAAGGAATACGAACCATGATGAAGGCGCTGCACATCGAGCCGGCGAAATGCACCGGCTGCATGCAATGCGAACTGGCGTGCTCGTACGACAACGAGGGCGTCTTCAATCCCTCCAAGTCGCGCATCAAGGTTTTCAATTTCCACGACGAGGGACGCTTCGTCCCCTACACCTGCACCCAGTGCGCGGACGCCTGGTGCATGCAGGCGTGCCCGACCGACGCCATTTCGGTCGACGCCCAAAGCGGCGCCAAGGTGGTGGCGGATTCGCTGTGCGTCGGCTGCAAGGTCTGCACCATCGCCTGCCCGTTCGGCACGGTGAACTACAACGCCTCGACCGGCAAGGTCATCAAGTGCGACCTGTGCGGCGGCGATCCGGAATGCGCCAAGGCGTGCCCGACGCAGGCGATCACCTTCGTCGACGCCGACTGGACCGGGCTTGGGAAGATGCGCGCATGGGCGGCCAAGACCGACACCGGCGCGCGCGCGACGCAATAATTCAGGAAACGGGAGACACAACCATGGCATGGGCCGGAAAAATCCTCCGCGTCGACCTCACCAAGGGCACCTGCAAGGACGAGCCGCTGCGCATGGATTGGGCGCAGCAGTATCTCGGCCAGCGCGGGCTGGCGAGCAAATACCTGTCCGAGGAAATCGACCCCAAGGTCGATCCCTTGTCGCCCGGCAACAAGCTGATCATGACCACCGGGCCGCTGACCGGCACGGCGGCCTCCACCGCCGGGCGCTATTCGGTGGTGACCAAGGGCGCGCTGACCGGCGCGATCGCGTGTTCCAACTCCGGCGGCTATTTCGGCAACGAGATGAAGAACGCTGGCTACGACATGATCGTCTTCGAGGGCCGTTCGGCGAAGCCGGTCTACCTGTTCCTCAATAACGGCGAGGCCAAGCTGATCGACGCCGCCGACTGGTGGGGCAAATCGGTGTGGGACACCGAGTTGGGCATCAAGGCGCGTCATCAGGACCCGCAAATCCGCGTCGCCTCCATCGGCATCTCGGGCGAGAAGGGCTGCCTGTACGCCTGCGTCGTCAACGACATGCACCGGGCGGCGGGCCGCTCGGGCGTCGGCGCGGTGATGGGGTCCAAGAACCTGAAGGCGGTCGCCATTCGCGGCACCGTCGGCGTCAAGATCCGCGACGCCAAGGCGTTCTTCGCCGCCGTCGCCAAGGGCAAGCAGGTACTGGCCGGCAATCCGGTCACGGGCCAAGGGCTGCCCGCCTACGGCACCCAGGTCTTGATGAACGTCATCAACGAGGTCGGCGCGCTGCCGACCCGCAATCACCGCGACATCCAGTTCGAGGGCGCCAAGAACATCTCGGCCGAGGCGATGGCCGCCAAGCGCCCGACCGACGGCAAGTCGAACCTGATCGCCAACGCCGCCTGCTTCGGCTGCACCATCGCTTGCGGGCGCGTGTCGAAAATTGATCGCACCCACTACACGGTCAAGGATCGGCCCCAATACCAGGGCGCCTCGGGCGGGCTGGAATACGAAGCCGCCTGGGCGCTGGGCGCGGCGACCGGGGTCAACGATCTCGAAGCCCTCACCTTCGCCAATTTCATTTGCAACGAACAGGGCTTCGATCCGATTTCCTTCGGCGCGACCCTGGGCGCGGCGATGGAATTGTTCGAGATGGGCGTCATCACCGCCCGTGACACCGGCGGGATCGAGCTCAAGTTCGGCAATCCCAAGGCGCTGACCGAAATGGCCGAGCTGACCGGCCGGGGCGAGGGCTTCGGCAAGGTGCTGGGCCTCGGATCGAAGCGCATGTGCGAAAAATACGGGCATCCCGAACTCTCCATGTCGGTCAAGGGCCAGGAATTCCCGGCCTACGACTCGCGCGGCATCCAGGGCATGGGGCTGACCTACGCCACCTCGAACCGCGGCGCGTGCCATCTGCGCGGCTACACGGTGGCCTCCGAAATCCTGGGCGTGCCGGTGAAAACCGATCCCTTGGCGACCGAGGGCAAGGCGGGCCTGGTCAAGGCGTTCCAGGACGCGACCGCGGCGGTCGATTCGTCGGGGTTGTGCATCTTCACCACCTTCGCCTGGACGCTCGACGACATCGCGCCGCAAGTGGACGGCGCCTGCGAGGGCGGCTGGTCGACGGCCAAGATGCTGGAGGTCGGCGAGCGGATCTGGAACCTGGAGCGCCAGTTCAACATGCGCGCCGGCTTCACCGCCAAGGACGACACGCTGCCCGAGCGGCTGCTGAAGGAAGCCGCCAAGACCGGCCCGGCCAAGGGACTGACCAGCGGGCTTCCCAAGATGCTGCCCGAATACTACGAGTTGCGCGGGTGGACCAAGGACGGCGTGCCCAGCAACGAGACGCTCAAGCGCCTCGCGCTGTGATGGCGATCTGAACGGATAGGAGAAAACGCCATGCGGCACGTCATCGTCGGCGCCGGCCCGGCCGGCGTGGTCGCGGCCGAGACCATTCGCAAGCGTCAGCCCCAAGCCGAGATCGCGCTGATCGCCGGCGAGGCGGGCGAGCCCTACGCGCGCATGGCGATCCCCTACGTTCTCACCGGCAAGATCCAGGAAGAAGGCGCGCGCCTGCGCAAAGGCCCGGACTTCTATAAATCCCTCGGCATCCGCCTCGTCGCCGGGCGCGCGGCCAAGCTCGACGCGCAAAAACGGGAACTGACGCTGGCCGACGGGGTGAAACTCCCCTACGACCGGCTGTTGATCGCGACCGGAGCGAGCGCGATCAGCCCGCCGATTCCGGGGATCGATCTTCCCGGCGTGCGCCACTGCTGGACCATGGACGACGCCCGCGCCATCGTCGCCCGGGCGAAGAAGGGCTCGAACGTGGTGCTGATCGGCGCCGGGTTCATCGGCTGCATCGTTCTCGAATCGCTGGTCGAGCGCGGCGTCAAGCTGACGGTGGTCGAAGCCGAAAGCCGGATGCTGCCCAAGATGATGGACGAGGCCGGCGGCGCGCTCGTCAAGCGCTGGTGCGAGGGCAAGGGCATCACGGTGCTGACCGGAACCCGCACCCAGGGCATCGACAAGGCGTCCGGCGACGCGCTTTCCGTCCGGCTGGACAAGGGCGCGGCGTTGCCGGCCGACTTGGTCGTGGTCGCGACGGGGGTCAAGGCGAACGTCGATTTTCTCGCGGGCAGCGGCATCGCGGTCGACGGCGGCGTGATCGTCGACAGCCATCTCAGCGCCCAGGGCGACGTCGTCTTCGCCGCCGGCGATTGCGCCCGTGGACCGGATTTCTCCGGCGGGTTCATGGTCCATGCCATCCAGCCGACGGCGTCCGAGCACGGCCGGATCGCCGCGGTCAACATGACCGGCGGAGCCGTCCGCTACAAAGGCAGCCTGATCATGAACGTGCTCGACACGGCGGGACTGATCTCGGCCTCCTTCGGCCATTGGCAGGGCGGCCACGGCGGCGAGGAGGCGAGCGCGCTGGACGCCGCCGGCTCCAAGTACACGCACTTGTCGTTCGCCGACAATCGCCTGGTCGGTGCCTTGGTCATCGGCCGCACCGATCATATCGGCGCGATCCGGGGCTTGATCCAGTGCCGCACGCCGCTGGGCGCGTGGAAGGACAAGCT
>CAYIQU010000111.1:0-5967 GCA_964365645.1 uncultured Hyphomicrobiales bacterium
GGGCGCGACGGGCGCGCGGGGAGCACTCAAAAAGGGTGAAGCCGCCCCACCCCTTCGAGCGGTCGGGCGGCGACGGGCAAAACTAGGGGCCTCGTTCCGCCCTGGCAAGAGCCAGAAGGCTTCATGTCCCCGCGCCGGCGGGCAACGAACCGGGCGCCGCTTTCATTCCGCAACGGCATTTTGCAAATTGCTTTCGCGGATTGGGAATCCGGGGCCGGATGCGGCCCTCGATCATCCACATTCCCATTGATTCTAAAGAATAAATATAGCCTGGGGAGCTTGGCATCGGCTTTGCGTGGCTAGGCGCGAAGACGGCCGGCTTTCCCCCCCCCCCCGCCGGTCTCTTCAAAGGGCGCCCGCCGGGCATTCCCCCACCCCCGTCCGGCGGGCGCTCGTTTTTCGGCGCCGCCCAATGACCGGCGAATCACAGGTGGCTGGTGAGGACTTCCTCGGACACTTCGGGCGCGGCGCGCAGCGCCGGGATCACGTCGTCCGCCCGCTCGACCAGGCTGAACAGGTCGGCGATGGCCGGATGGGCGAAGCCGCCCGCGACGATGGCGCGCACCAGGTCCGCGAACGGCGTCCAGTAGCCGTTGACGTTGAGAACGACGATCGGCTTGGAATGCTGGCGCAACTGCTTCCAGGTGACGATCTCGAAGGTTTCGTCGAGGGTGCCGAGTCCGCCCGGCAGGACGACGAACCCGTCGGCCAGTTCGAACATCCTGCTCTTGCGCTCGTGCATCGAATCGACGACGACCAGGTCGGTGACGCCGTTGTTGCCGACTTCCAGTTTCATCAGGAAATCGGGAATCACGCCGGTCACCGCGCCGCCGGCGCGCATGACCGCGTCGGCCACCACGCCCATCAGGCCGATGCGGCCGCCGCCGTAGACGAGGCGAATGCCCTGCCCCGCCAGCAGGACGCCGAGCCGTTCGGCGGCCTTAGCCCACGCCGGATCGTCGCCCATTTTCGAGCCGCAAAAGACGCAAACGCTTCGGATCGTGCTCATGGGGGCGGGCGATACACCAAAAAGCGCGCCCGCGCCAGGGGCCAGGCTATCGGGCGGGCTTGCGCACTTTAACGCGGGCTTGCGCGCGCGGAGCGCACGACGTTCACGATCGGCGGCAAGCTTTTGAGATACGCGGTCATGGCGCGGCGGTCCTCGGCCGGCAGCCGCCCGGTGCCGTGCTTGATGACTTCCGCCATCAGGCCGCCCGCCACGTCGCCGTCGGGCAGCGTTCCGTTTTCGAGAAAGTAGGCGAGATCGGCGGGACTCCAGCCGCCGATGCCGGTTTCCCGGTCGGGCGTGATGTTGGGCGTGGGCTTGCCTTCGGCGCCGTCGCGGGACCCCGCCAGCCACGCCGCGCGCTTCAAGCCGCCCAGGCGGTCGCGTTGGGTGTGGCATTCGGCGCAGTGACCGGCGGCCTCGACCAGGTAGCGGCCCCGGTTCCAGGCCGCGTCGCGGGTCGGGTCTTCTTCAAGCGCCCCTTCGCGGAAGTAGAGCCATTTCCAAACCATGGCTCCCAGCCGCAGGTTGAAGGGAAAGGAAACGTCGTGCGGCCTGTTGGCCTTGGCGACGGCCGGCAGCGTGAAAATGTACGCCTTCAGATCGCGCAGGTCCCGATCCGACAACCCGGTGAAGGCCGCATAGGGAAAGACCGGAAAATAATGTTCGCCCCGGGGCGAGACGCCCCGGCGCAGGGCGCGGGTGAAATCGGCGTCGCTCCAGCGGCCGATGCCGTGAACGGGATCGGGCGTGATGTTGGGGCCGTAAAAGACGCCGAACGGCGTCGCCAACGCCCGCCCGCCGGCGAGCAGCGCGCCCTTGTTCTTGAGATCGGTGTGGCACGACGTGCAGTTGCCGGCGCGAAAGACGATTTCGCCGCGCTTCGAATCGCCGTCCGCCGCTACGAACGCGGGAAACCCAAACGCCACCGCCGCCGAGAAGGCGACGATGGCGTTGGCGCGTCTCATGGTCCGCCTAAGCGAACGGTTCAGCGCTTGACGCGGAAATCATCGTGGCAGCCGCCGCAGGTTTTGCCGACGGCGGGAATCTGCGCCTTGATCGCGTCGGCGTTGCCGGCACGGGCGAGGCCGGCGAGCTTGGCGGTCTCGGCCTGGAAGGCGGCCAGCGCCTTCTTGAAGTCGTCGGCCTTGGACCAGATTTCGGGCTTCGCGTCCGAATGGGGAATGCCCTGCGAAGCCGGCGGGAAGACGTCGGCCGCGATCACCGCCAGCGCCGCGAGATTGACGGCCTTCTGCGCCATCGCCGGACTCCACGGGGCCTCGCCCTTGGCGACGCCGGTGAGCGGACCGTACTGGAAGGCGACGGCGCGCATGACGCCCTGGCGGTACTTGAGCAGATCCTCGGGCTTGGCCTGGGCATAGGCCGCGCCGGCGACGGATACGATGCAGAGGCCGGCGGCAAAGGCGACTTTCAGCAAGCGATTCATCGTTGAATTCTCCCCGTTGACGGTTCGTGGACGATACCGATTCAGCGTCCGAGTATGCATCATCCGGTCCCGTCGGCAATACGGGCGCCCGCGCCAAGACGTGTCGCGCCGACGGCGGCGCCCCCGCCGAGGTCCTTGTTTTTCTCCTTTTTTCCCCGGTCGAGCGCGCGTTTGCACCCTTCGCCTCGCGGTGTATTATGGCGATCAAGTTCACGTGAGTTCGCGCCGCCCGACCGACCCGACGGCGGCCCTTCCCCTCGCGCGCGAAAGAACCGGACGCCTTGAAACAGCCCATCGTCATCGCCGTCATCGGGGGCATCGCCGTCATCGCGGCCATTGTCGTCAATCTTTTCGTCTGGAAGGAAGACCCGGGACCGAAACCCTCGGCGCCGGCCGCGACCGGCGAATCCGCGACCGCGCCCGGCGCGCGCCAGGCGACCAAGCTGCCGGCCTTCGACGTGGTTCGAATCAATCCCAAGGGCGACGCCGTCATCGCCGGGCGCGCCGTGCCCAACAGCGTCGTCGTCATTCTCGACGGCGGCAAGCCGATCGGCGAGGTCCGCGCCGACGCGCGCGGCGAATGGGTGTTCGTGCCGACCAAGCCGCTCGATCCCGGCACCCGCGAATTGTCCCTCGAGATGCGCGTGCCGGGCCAGCCGCCGGTCTTGTCGGACTCGGTCGTCGCCCTGGCGGTGCCCGAGCGCGACAAGGACATCGCCGGCAATCCGGCGACGACCGGCCAGGCGCTGGCGCTGCGCCTGCCGCGCGACGGCTCGGGCGCCAGCACCGTCCTGCAAAAGCCGACGTTCGAGGGCAACGTCGGCTTCGCCATCGACGCGGTCGATTACGACGACAAGGGCGGCGTCGCCATCAGCGGGCGCGGCGCGCCGAAGGCGACGGTCCGGCTGTACCTCAACGGCCGGTTCCTCGGCAGCGCCGAAGTCGACGGCGACGGCCGCTGGTCGTTCACGCCGCGCACCCCGATCGCGCCGGGAACCTACGCGCTGCGCGCCGACCAGATCGGCTCCGGCGACAAGGTGACGGCGCGCGCCGAAATTCCCTTCGCCCGCGCCGAGATCGGGGGCGATCTCGCGCCCGGCAGCTTCGTCGTCGTCCAGCCGGGCAATTCGCTGTGGCGGCTGGCGCGGCGGACCTACGGGGAAGGGCCGCGCTACACGCTGATCTTCGAGGCGAACAAGGACCGGATCCGCGACCCCGACCTGATCTATCCCGGCCAGGTGTTCCAGTTGCCGAAGCAAGGCGGCAAGCCGTAACGCTTGCGCCTATGCCGCCGGCCGGCTCGATTTCGCGCGGGACCCCGGCTTGGTTTTCCCGGCCGCGCCCTTTCGCCCTTCCTCCGCCGCCCAGCGCTGGGCGATCGCGTTCAGCCGGTCGATGACGCCGGCGAGTTCCTCGCCGCGCGGGGCGAGGCTGTAGGTGACTTGCGGGGGAATGGTCGGCACGTACGCGCGCCGGACCACCTCGGCCGCCTCGAGGAGTCGCAATCGCTCGGTCAGCATCTTGGCCGAGATCCCGCCGACCTGGCGCTTGAGCGCGCCGAAACGCCGCGGCCCGTGAATGCGGAGCACGTAAAGAATGTAGGTGGTCCACGGCCCCATCAGGAGGCGCAGGACGGCGTCCATCGGGCAGCCCTTGGGGCTTTCGGGCAGGGTCATGGCGCGCGTTCCAATGATAACCGCCGGTTTACTTGGTTACTTTAAGGTGCCTACTTTTAAAAATAAATCGAGTGCATTATATAGCTTCGGTTACTTTAGTAAACCTAAAAACCACGCCCGGCCGCCCCGATGGGCCCGGGCTCGAACCCAGGAGAATTCCCGCCCATGAGCACAATCGCGATCGTCTTTCATTCGGGCTTTGGCCACACCAAGGTCCAGGCCGAAGCCGTCGCCCGCGGCGCGCGTTCCGTCGCCGGCAGCGCGGTGACGCTGATCCCGGTCGAGCAGGCCGAGGCAAACGCCGCCGTTCTCGACGCCGCCGACGCCATTATTTTCGGCGCGCCGACCTACATGGGCAGCGCCTCGGCGCCGTTCAAGGGATTCATGGACTGGTCCTCCAAGGCCTGGTTCGGCCAGAAGTGGAAGAACAAGCTTGCCGCCGGCTTCACCAACTCCGGCTCGCAGAACGGCGACAAGCTGAACACGCTGATCCAATTCTTCATCTTCTCCATGCAGCACGGCATGGTCTGGATCGGGCTCGACCTGATGCCCGGCAACAACAGCGCCAAGGGCGGCCCCGACGACCTCAATCGGCTCGGCGCCTTCGCCGGCGCCATGGCCCAGTCGAACGTCGATGCCGGCCCCGAGGTCGCGCCGCCCGAAAGCGACCGGCGCACCGCCGAGTACCTGGGCCGGCGGGTGGCGGAAACGGCGGCGCGATGGAACCCGCCGCAAGCCGCGTGAAGGGTTCGGGGTGCGCTCCATGCCGCCGGCGATCTTCGTTTCCCACGGCGCGCCGACCTTGATCGGCGAGGACGTCCCGGCGCGGGATTTCCTCGCCGGCCTCGGGCGCGGCCTGCCCCGCCCGAAGGCGATCCTGGTCGTGTCGGCGCACTGGGAGACGCCCGCGCCTTGCGTTACGACGGCATCCCGGCCCGAGACGATCCACGACTTTCACGGATTCCCCGAGGACCTTTACCGTCTCCAGTATCCGGCCCCGGGCGCGCCCGAGACCGCCCTGCGCGCGGTCGAGCGCCTGCGCGCCGCCGGCTTCGCCGCCGCCGCCGCGCCCGAACGCGGCCTCGATCACGGCGCCTGGGTGCCGCTGCGGCTCGCCTATCCCGAGGCCGACATTCCCGTGACGCAGCTTTCGATCCAGCCGGCCGAGGGACCCCTGCACCACGTCGCCTTGGGCCGCGCGCTCGCGCCCTTGCGCGCGGAAAACGTCCTGGTCCTCGCCAGCGGCGGCGCGACGCACAATTTGCGCGAACTCGCCTGGAACAGCCCCGCCGCGCCGCCCGATTGGGCGCGCGCGTTCGACGACTGGCTGGCCGCGACGCTGGCCGCCGGCGACGAGGCCGGCCTGGTCGACTATCGCGCCCGCGCGCCGCACGCCGTCCGGGCGCACCCGCGCGACGAGCACTTTCTGCCGCTCCTGGTCGCCTTCGGCGCGGACGGCGCCGGCGCCCGCGGGACGCGCCTGCATGCCGGCTTCACCCACGGATCCTTGAGCATGGCGGCGTTCCGTTTCGAGTGACGCTTCCCGCGCCGTCAATATCGTTTCCGTCCGCCCTGAAACCGTCTATCGTTGCCGGCGTACGACAGCCGCAACAACAAAGACGACGGTCGCCATGCGCCACACCCTGATTCCGCAAATTCACCGCGCCGGCTGGCCCTTCATCGGCGCGTTCGCGCTGGTGGCCGTGCTGATGGCCGCCGTCGCCCAGCCCCTGGGCTGGGTCGGCGCGGGACTCACGCTGTGGTGCGTGTGGTTCTTCCGCGACGCCGCGCGCGTCACGCCGGCCCGCGCCGGCCTGATCGTCAGCCCGGCCGACGGC
>CAYIQU010000112.1:0-364 GCA_964365645.1 uncultured Hyphomicrobiales bacterium
GCGCCTCGTCGGCGATGACGGTCATCTCGTCGTCGAGTTCGTAGGTCTTGCCGTTCAGCGCCGCGAGCGTTTCGCCCGCGCGGCCCAGGCGCGCGCGGATATCGCCCTTGAGGCGGCCGGCGTCGAAGACGTGCAGCGGCCGGCCCAAGTCGAGCGTCACCAGATTGGTCATGTCGACCAGCGCGGAGATCGGGCGCAAGCCGACGGCCTTCAGCCGATTCTTCAGCCACTCGGGGCTTGCCGCGTTCCTGAGGCCGCGAATATGACGGCCGACGAAATAGGAGCACGCGGTTTTCCGGGCCTCGGGGAATTCCAGCCGCACCCCGATCGGGCTTTTATAGGCGCCGGGCACCGGCTTGATCGC
>CAYIQU010000112.1:374-5961 GCA_964365645.1 uncultured Hyphomicrobiales bacterium
CTCGATCGGGATCCACCCATCGAGCGCACGAGCACTCACCATGTTGAGGCAGGCTTCGCGCTGGGCGTCGGGAAATTCGAGCCGGACGCCGATCGGGCTCGGGTAGGCGCCGGGCACCGGCCGCAAAGCCAGCGGCTTCAACCGCCCGAGACCGGCGGCGGCCAGATCGCGGGCGATGCCGCGCACGCCCAGGCAATCGCCCCGGTTGGGCGTGACGGCGACGTCGATGACGGGATCGCCGAGGCCGAGCGCGCCCGCCGCGGGCGAGCCCAGCGCCGGCTGGCCGCCGAGTTCGATGATGCCGTCGTGCTCGTCGGACAGGCCGAGTTCGCGCATGGACAACATCATGCCGTTGCTCTCGACGCCGCGGATCGCCGCTTTTTTCAACTGCACGCCGGTGCCGGGAACGAAGCTGCCCGTGGGCGCGAACACCCCGATCAGGCCCGCCCGCGCGTTGGGCGCGCCGCACACGACCTGCACCGTCTCGCGGCCGTTGTTGACGACGCAGACCTGAAGACGGTCGGCGTTGGGATGCTGGGTCGCGCTTTCGATCCGGGCGACGACGAAATCCTTGAACGCGCGGGCCGGGTCGGCGACGTCCTCGATCTCAAGCCCGATCTGGGTCAGGGTCGCGGTGATGGCCTCCAGCGGCGCGTCGGTGTCCAGATGATCCTTGAGCCAGGCCAGCGTGAACTTCATGGGTTCAGCCCCCCGGTCAGGCTCGGCTGGGCGACGGCGGCGAAGCCGTAATGGCGCAGCCAACGCAAATCCGATTCGTAGAACGTACGCAGATCGGGAATGCCGTATTTCAGCATGGCGATCCGCTCCAGCCCCATGCCGAAGGCGAATCCCTGGTAACGCGTCGAATCGATCCCGCAGTTTTCCAAGACCTTCGGATTGACCATGCCGCAGCCGAGAATTTCCAGCCAATCGTCTTGCGCTCCGCGCGCGCAAGCCCGCCCGTCGCCGTGGCCGATGCGGAAGCCGCCGCCTTCGCGGGTGCAGCCGATATCCACCTCGGCCGAGGGTTCGGTGAACGGAAAATAAGACGCGCGGAAACGCACCGGCAAATCATCGATGCCGAAATAGGCGCGGCAGAATTCGATCAGGCAGCCTTTCAGGTGCCCCATGTGCGCCGTCTCGTCGATCACCAGGCCCTCGACCTGGTGAAACATGGGCGAATGGGTCGCGTCCGAATCGCAGCGGTAGGTGCGCCCCGGCACGATGATCCGGAGCGGCGGCTTTTGCGCCATCATGGTGCGGATCTGCACCGGCGAAGTGTGGCTGCGCAGCACGCCGCGCGCCGCGCCGCCGGGGGCTTGCCGCTCGCCGGGCAGATAAAAAGTATCGTGTTCCTGGCGGGCGGGATGATCGGGAGGGAGATTGAGGGCGGTGAAGTTGTACCAGTCGTCCTCGATGTCGGGGCCTTCGGCGACCGTGAACCCGATGTCGCCCAGGATGGCGACGACCTCGTCCATCGTCTGGCTGATGGGATGGATGGACCCGACGCGCTCGGGTCTGGGCGGCAAGGTGACGTCGACCGATTCGGAGGCGAGCCGGACATCCAGCGCGGCGCCGGCGAGTTCGGCGGCGCGGGCGTCCAGCATCGCAGCGACGACGTCTTTCAGCGCGTTCAGCGCCGCGCCCTGGGCGCGACGCTCGTCGGGCGCGAGCGCGCCCAGGCCCTTCATCATCTCGGTGATCGCGCCCTTGCGGCCGAGCGCGGCGACGCGGATTTTCTCGACCGCGTCGGCGTCGGCGGCCGCGGCAACGGCCGCCGTCAAATCCGCCTTGAGCTTGTCCATGTCCGTCATGATGCGAAAAGGGAGCCTGACCTAACGGCCCGGCTCCCTTTCCCCCAATTCGTCAGCTGGAGTCCTACGCGGACTTGGCGAGGGCGGTGCCGGCCTGTTCGACCAGGACCTTGAACACATCCGGCTCGCGGGTGGCGAGATCGGACAGAACCTTGCGGTCGAGCTCGATTCCGGCCTTGGCGAGCCCCGCCATGAAGCGCGAATAGGTCATGCCGTGGGCGCGGACGCCCGCGTTGATGCGCTGAATCCAGAGCGCGCGGAAATTGCGCTTGCGCACGCGCCGGTCGCGATAGGCGTATTGCAGCGACTTTTCGACCTTTTGGGTCGCCATGCGAAAAGTGTTGCCGGCCCGGCCGCGAAAGCCGGCGGCCTGCTTGATGACTTTCTTGTGACGAGCGTGAGTGGTCACGCCCCGTTTCGTGCGAGCCATGGCGGTGCGTTCCCGTTGTCAGCGATGATAAAGGTAGGATTTAACCAGCCGCGCGTCGGCATCGCACAGGATCATGGTGCCGCGGGACTGGCGCTTCATCTTCTGGGACCGCTTGCTGAGGCCGTGGCGACGGCCGGCGGCGGCGGCGATCACCTTGCCGGTGCCGGTCAGCCTGAAGCGCTTCTTGGCGCTGGACTTGGATTTGAGCTTGGGCATTTTGCTATCCTTTCGGAAATGGTGCGTTGTCCTAAGCGGGCGGGCATGCCCGGCCTTGAGGGACCATTCCCTGAAGGCCTTCGCCCGAACCGCCGGCCCGCCGGGGGTTCCGGCGGGAAGGCCGGGTTTATACCCCCCCGGCCCAACCCTGACAAGGGTTCGACCCCCCAAACGAAAGGGGCGCGGAACCCTGTCCGGACCCCGCGCGCCTTGAACCCCTCGAATCCCGGAAAACCGCCTATTGAGGCCCCGGAATGCCCCCGCCCGACGCTTATTTGGGCGCAATGATCCCCGCCGTCCCAAGTTTCACTTGGGCGCAATGATCATCGTCATCATGCGCCCTTCGGTGCGGGGAAACTGCTCTATTTTGGCGATCCCGTCCACGTCGGCGCGGATGCGCTCCAGAACCTTGCCGCCCAAATCCATGTGCGCCATCTCGCGGCCGCGGAACCGGATGGTCATCTTGACCTTGTCGCCCTCGTCGAGAAACCGCCGCACGCTGCGCATCTTGACCTCGTAATCGTGGTCGTCGATGCCCGGGCGCATCTTGATCTCCTTGATCTCGATGACCTTTTGCTTCTTGCGCGCCTCGTTCAGCCTTTTTTGAAGCTCGTACTTGAACTTGCCATGGTCCATGACCTTGCAGACGGGCGGCTCGGCATTGGGGGAAATCTCGATCAGATCGAGGCCGTATTCGCCGGCCTTGGCCAGCGCCTCGCGCGCTGAAACGATGCCGATCATTTCGCCGTCGGGTCCCACCAGTCGAACGGTGGGGGAGTTAATCTCCTCGTTCACGCGCGGGCCGTCATTGCGGGCGGGCGGCGTGGGGGCAGTCGGGCGCTTAACGATGGTCGAACTCCTTGTTCTTGCGTGGGGCTTCCGAACGTCCCTAAACCCTAGGACGGGCCTGACGCTTCTGCCTTAAGTCTAGCAACGGCCTCTTGCAGCGCAAGGACTTCTTGGGTCTCGCCGCCCAGGCGGCGAAGCGCCACGGTGCCGTCGCGGGCCTCCTTGGCGCCGATCACGGCGATCACGGGCACCTTGGCCAGGCTGTGCTCGCGCACCTTGTAGTTGATCTTTTCGTTGCGGAAATCGGGCGCGGCCTTGATGCCGGCGGCCTCGAGCGCGGCCAGCACCTGGCCGGCGTACCCGTCGGCCTCGTTGGTGATGGTGGCGACCACCGCTTGCAAAGGCGCCAGCCAGAACGGAAACTTGCCGGCGTAATTCTCGATCAGGATGCCGATGAAACGCTCGAACGAGCCCAAAATGGCCCGGTGCAGCATCACCGGACGATGCTTCTGGCCGTCTTCGCCGATATAAGCCGCGTCCAGGCGCTCGGGCAAAACGAAGTCCACCTGCAACGTGCCGCACTGCCAGTCCCGCCCGATGGCGTCGCGCAACACGAATTCCAGCTTCGGCCCGTAGAACGCGCCCTCGCCCGGGTTCAGAATCCATTGGAGTCCGGCCGCCTCGGTCGCCTGCTTCAGCGCCGCCTCGGCCTTGTCCCAGGTGGCGTCCGATCCGGCGCGCTTCGCCGGCCGGTCGGAGAATTTGACCGCGATGTCGGCGAAACCGAAATCGGCGTAGACCTTGCGCAACAAGTCGCAGAAGGCGCGGGTTTCGGAAACGATCTGATCCTCGGTACAGAAGATATGGGCGTCGTCCTGGGTAAACGCCCGCACCCGCATCAGGCCGTGCAGCGCGCCGGAGGGTTCGTTGCGGTGGCAGGAACCGAATTCCGCCATGCGCAGCGGCAAGTCGCGATAGCTCTTGATGCCGACCTTGAAGATCTGCACGTGGCAAGGACAGTTCATGGGCTTGAGGGCGAGGACGCCTTCGTCCTCGGTCTGGGCCGTGAACATGTTCTCGCGGAACTTTTCCCAGTGACCCGAGGCTTCCCATAGCGCCCGGTCGACCAACTGGGGCGTGTTGACCTCGACGTAGCCGTTCGCTTCCAGGTTCCGACGCATGTAGTCCTGCACCGTGCGATACAGCGTCCAGCCCTTCGGGTGCCAGAAGATCGAGCCGGCGGCGATGTCTTGCAGGTGAAACAATTCCATCTCGCGGCCCAAGCGGCGGTGGTCGCGCTTTTCCGCCTCCTCCAGCATGGTGAGATAGGCCTTGAGCTGCTTCTCGTCCGGCCAGCAGGTGCCGTAGACGCGCTGGAGCATTTCGTTGCGCGAATCGCCCCGCCAGTAGGCGCCGGCCAGCTTGGTCAGCGTGAACGCACGGCCGAGCTTCTTGGTCGAGGGCAGGTGCGGCCCGCGGCAGAGATCGACGAACCCGCCCTGGCGATAGACGGAGATGGTCTGATCGGCGGGAATCGCCTCGATCAATTGCGCCTTGTAATGCTCGCCGAGGCCTTTGAAAAAGCGGATCGCGTCGTCGCGATTCCATTCCTCGCGCGCGATGGTTTCGTCGCGATCGACGATTTCCTTCATCCGCGCCTCGATCTTGACGAGGTCCTCGGGCGTGAAGGGCGTCGGGCGGGCGAAGTCGTAGTAGAATCCGTTCTCGATCACCGGGCCGATGGTCACCTGGGTTTCGGGATAGAGTTCCTTGACCGCCTCGGCCAGCACGTGGGCGCAGTCGTGGCGCATGATCTCGATCCCATCGGCGTCCTTGGCCGTGACGATGGAAATGCTCGCATCCCGCTCGATGCGGTGCGACAGATCGCGCAAGGCCCCGTCGATCTTGGCGGCAAGGGCCGCCTTGGCCAAGCCGGGGCCGATGGCGGCGGCGACGTCGGCGGCGCTGACGGCTCCGTCGAACGTGCGGCGGCTTCCGTCGGGAAGGGTGATGGCGACCATGGAAAGCCTTGAACGCTGGGGCTGAATTGCGCGCGAATCCGGCCGGAGTGTAGGGACCGGGGCGGCCCTGTCAAGAAAGCGCGCCCCTAAAAGACCCCCAAGCCCTTGAGCGCCGCCAGCGCTTCGCCCGCATCCAGCGCGCCCAACGGCTCGCGCCGCAAAATCGCGACACCCGCGCCGCGCGGCGCGCACAGGGCCGGGTCCGACGCGCCCGAAAACAGAACCGCCGCGGGGCACTTCGCGGCCGCGATCAGGTGCATCGGCCCGGTGTCGTTCCCAACGGCGCACCGGGCGCCCCGGGCCAGCACGGCGATATC
>CAYIQU010000113.1:0-5958 GCA_964365645.1 uncultured Hyphomicrobiales bacterium
CGACGGCACCATCCATCAGAAGGCGTTTGCGGGGCAGACCTTCGACCGCACCGTGCACAAGGGCGACCTCACCGGCATCGAGATCATCAACCGCCTCGCCGAACAGGTCTGGGCGCGCAAGATCGCAAGGCTGGAGGAGCACCGCGCCGTCGCCCTGATCAAAACCGCCGACGGGGCGCGGCTGGCCGGCGTTTTGATGATCGACATGCGCCGCGGCGGCTTCGTCTTCGTCCGCGCGCGGGCCGTCCTGCTCGCCACCGGCGGCGGCCCGACCATGTACAAGTACCACACGCCGTCGGGCGACAAGACGTGCGACGGCATGGCGATGGCGCTGGCGGCCGGGCTTCCGCTCCGCGACATGGAAATGGTACAGTTCCACCCCACCGGGCTGTTGGCCGGAACCCACACGCGCATGACCGGAACGGTGCTGGAGGAAGGCCTGCGCGGCGCGGGCGGCTACCTGCTCAACGGCGCGGGCGAGCGGTTCATGCACGCCTACGACCCCAAGGCCGAGCGGGCGACCCGCGACGTCGTCTCACGGTCCATTTTCGCCGAGATGCGCGCCGGGCGGACCACGCCCCACGGCGGCGTCTTCATCGAAATGAAGCATCTCGGTCCCGACGCCGTCCGCCGCCAGTTCAAGGGCATGGTCGAGCGCTGCGCCGACTGCGGCTTCGATCTCGCCGCCGGCCGGGTCGAGGTGGGGCCGACCGCCCATTACATGATGGGCGGCGTTCCCTTCGCCGCCGATTGCTCGACCGCGCTCGCCGGCCTGTTCGCCGCCGGCGAGGACACCGGCGGCGTGCACGGCGCCAACCGCTTGGGCGGCAACGGCGTCGCCAACTCGACCGTCTTCGGCGGCATCGCCGGCGAGACCATGGCCGCCTGGGCCAGCGCCGAAGGCGCACCCGCCGATCCCGACCGCGCCGCCCTCGCGGCGGCGATCGACCAATGCCGCCGGCCGTTCGATCGCAAGACGGGCGATCTCGAAGGCATCCGCGAGGCCCTTTTCGAGCTGATGTGGAACGACGTCGGCATCGTGCGCGACCGGGCCGGGCTGGAGCGGGCCGCGGGCGGGCTTGCCGCCCTGGACGCGGAATTGCGGGCGACCGGCATCGGTTCCGCCGATCCGGCGTTCAACCTGATGTGGCACGACTGGCTCAACCTCGGCAGCCTGATCGCCGTCAGCCGGGCCATCGCGGCGGCCGCCTTGGCGCGCGCGGATTCGCGCGGCGCCCACTTCCGCTCCGATTTTCCATCGGCCGGCGACCTCGCCGCCTCGGCCTACACCCTCGTCCGCCGCGCGGGCGACGGCCTCGACGTCGGCATGGCCCCGGTCCGATTCACCCGGGTCAAGCCGGGCGAAACTCTTCTGTCCCCTTAAATCCAGGACATCCCCGCGCATGAAAATCGTCATCACCGAGTTCATGGACGAACCGGCCGTCGCCGATCTCCGCGCGCGGTTCGCGATCGCCTACGACCCCACCCTGGTCGACCGGCGGGCCGAGATGCTCGCCTTGCTCAAGGATTGCGACGGCCTGATCGTGCGCAACCGAACCCGGGTCGACGCCGAGGTTCTGGCGGCCGCGCCCCGGCTGCGCGTCGTCGGCCGGCTGGGCGTCGGACTCGACAACATCGACGTCGATGCCTGCGCCGCGCGCGAAATCAAGGTCATCCCCGCCACGGGGGCGAACGCCCAGGCGGTGGCCGAGTACGTCGTCGCCACGGCGTTCGTCTTGTTGCGCGGTGCCTACTTCGCGACCGCCGACGTCGCCGCCGGCCGCTGGCCGCGCGCCGCCTTGTCCGAGGGCCGCGAAGCCGCCGACAAAACCCTCGGCCTGGTCGGTTTCGGCGGCATCGGCCGGCGGACGGCCGCGCTGGCCCGCGCCATCGGGATGCGCGTGATCGCGCACGACCCGATCATTCCGGCCGAGGATCGCATGTGGCGGGACGCCGGCACCGAACGGCGCGAGCTCGACGACGTGCTGACCGAAGCCGACGCGATCAGCCTGCACGTTCCCCTGGTCGACGGCACCCGCGCCATGATCGGCGCGGCGCAATTGCGGCGCATGAAAAAAGGCGCGGTCCTGATCAACACGGCCCGCGGCGGGATCGTCGACGAGGCGGCGCTGGCCGCCGCGCTGGTCGACGGCCATCTCGGCGGCGCGGCCTGCGACGTCTTCGATAAGGAACCGTTGCCGGCGGGCTCGCCGCTGGCCGGCGCGCCCAACCTGATCTTGACGCCGCATATCGCCGGATTGACCCAGGAATCGAACGCGCGGGTCAGCACCATGATCGCCCGGCGCGTCGCCGCCGCCCTGACCTCCTGATGGACACGAACATGACCAAGTATAGCCTGAACGAACTCACCGACCTCGCCGCCCGCGTGCTGATCGGCGCCGGCGCCGGCGCCCCCATGGCGGAAGCCACCGCGCGCGCCCTGGTGCGGGCCGAAGCGCAAGGGTTGTCCTCGCACGGGCTTTCCCGGGTCGGGCAGTACGCCTCGCACCTGCGCTCCGGTCGGGTCGCGGGCGACGCGGAACCGAAAGTGATCCGCGCCAAGGCCGCCGCCGTGCTGATCGACGCGGGCGAGGGCCTCGCCTTTCCCGCCTGCGCGCGGGCGGTCGACGAGGCCGTGACCCGCGCCCGCGCCGCCGGAGCCTGCTTCGCCGCCGTCACCAACAGCCATCACTTCGGCGTCGCCGCCGATCACCTGACCCCGGCGGCGGACGCCGGCATGGTCGGACTCGCTTTCGGCAATTCGCCCGCCGCCATGCCCGCCTGGAACGGCCGTCGGGCGCTGTTCGGCACCAACCCGATCGCCGCGGTCTTTCCGCGCCGGGGAAGCCCCGCGCTCAGCATCGACCTTTCGCTTTCGGAAGCGGCGCGCGGCAAGCTGATGGTCGCGGCGCGGGACGGCAAGGAGATCCCGCCCGGCTGGGCGCTCGACAAGGACGGCCGCCCGACCACGGACCCCAAGGCCGGACTGGCGGGCATGATGTGCCCGGCCGGCGGGGTCAAGGGCGCGATGCTGGCGCTCGCGGTCGAACTCCTGGCCGTCGCCTTGTCGGGCGCGGCCTTCGGCTTCGAGGCCGATTCGTTCTTCGTCGAAAAAGGCAACCGCCCGCGCATCGGCCAGGCGTTCCTGGTGGTCGACCCCGGCGCGCTCGCCGGCGCGGACGTCTTTCACGAACGCATCGAAACCTTGATCGCGGCGATGCTGGCCGATCCCGACGTGCGCCTGCCCGGCGCGCGACGCCACGCCCTGGCCCAGGCGGCGCAGCGGGACGGAATCGCGGTGCCGCCCGCCCTGATGGCCGAATTGCGGGCCGCGCTGAACTAACCGACGCGGGCGACGAAATCCAAAACCCGGGCGCGGGCGTCGCCGATGTTCTCGTAGAGAATGCCGTGGCGATCGGCCTTCACCCAGTGAAGCGCCTTGTCGACGGCGCCGAGGTGCTTGTGAATCGCCGTCGCGCTGTCGGGCCGCACCACCGGATCGCCGTCGGCCTGCACGATCAGCGCCGGCACCGTCACCGCCGGCAGCCGGCGCGGCAACTCGCCGGTCATCGCGCGCAACTGCCCCAGCGCCTGGACGGGAATCGAGCGGTAATTGATATCGGGATGCTCGGGATGGTTGGACGTGAACGGCAGCACGCCCTCGGACCCCGGCAACAGGCTCGCCAGCTTGTTGAGGCCGGCGACCAGCGGCACCAGCGCCATCATCCGTTCGCGGAATTCCAGCGGCGCGCAGATCGCGGCGACGCCGGCGATGCGGTCGTTCCGCCCGGCGACCAGGTGCAGCGCCAGCGAGCCGCCGGCGGAAAAGCCGACCACCACCACCTTCTCGGCGAAGGCCGAGAGAATCCGCAAGCCCCGTTCGAGCGAGGCCAGCCAGTCGCGCCACTCGCAGCGCTTCAAGTCCCACGGCGAGGTGCCGTGGCCGGCGAGCCGGACGCCGAGAACGGCGTGGCCGGCGCGGCTCAAATCCTCGCCCAGGCCCCGCAGCTCGGCGGGCGAGGCGAGAAAGCCATGCACCAACAGCACGCCGGTGCGGGCGCGGGTTCCGCCGACGCCGCGGGGCAGCAGCAAATAGGGCGCGCCGTCCTGGGTCGCGGTTTCCTTGGCGTTGATGGCGGCGTAGGGGGCCGTGCCGTAGTGGTCGCGGTTCCATTGATGGGCGCGCAGTTCGTCGTCGAAAAGAAGCGAGCCGACTTCCGCCTCGGTCGCGCCGTGCAGGGATTTGAGCGCCGCCTCCATGGTTTCGACCACCGGGCGCAGCGGCGCGACCTCGTTGGCGTAGACCAGCACCGGGTTTTCGAGCCGCACCTCGTCGAAGGTGTGCTCCGTCCGCAGCTTGTCGAGAAAGAGGTAGGACTGCGGGGTTTCCTCGATCAGGCCTGAGTCCCGGCAGGTCTTGAGAAAGCGGTCGAGCTCGGGGCTTTCGCCCTCGATCAGGCGGCGATAGCGGTCCGGCCACAGCAAGCTGCGATGCAGATTGACGCCGCGCGCGGCTTGCAGGTTCTTGAGTCCGAGATAAAGCGCCTTGTGGAAATCGGCGCGATCGACGTCCATCCGGCCTTCGCCGATCAGCGTGACGATCAGGTGGCTGGCGAGATGGCTCAAGTTGACGGTGATGCCTTCGTAGATGGCGCGCATGTAGTTGTCGCGGATGCGCGACGATTCCTCGTTGACGCACCGCGCCAGCATCCGGCCCGCGAACCCCTCCGGCTGATTCTTGAGGCCGAACAAATCGTCGAGCGACTGCACCGAGCGCGCGAAATACCGGTTGAGCAGGAATTTCTCCCACCACCGCCATTTCTTGACGGGGCGGATCGCCTCGCCGATGTGGATGTCCATGTCGGTATCGCGAAACAGGAGATTGCCCTCGATCTTCATTTCCTCGGCCAGCTTCTGGGGTATTTCGCGGAACAGCAGGTCGGCGGCGCGCGACACGATGTTGTCCTCGACGTGGATCGGATAGAAGGTGATGGTCGCGGGCACGATGAGGGTCGGCTCGATCGCGCGGGCCAGCAGCTCGGCATCGTCCTTCAGCCCCAGCGATCTGACCCAACGGCCGATGCGCTTGTGGTCGCCCCTGTCGTGCAGTTCCAGAATCCGGCGCTTGAACATGTCGAGCGTCATCGCCAGCACGGCGGCGCCGCGATGATGCTGGCGGCGCTCCAGCGATTTGCGCGAATAGATGCTGAACGTTCCATCCTCGGCAAGAACGCGGCGATCCTTGACCATGCCGCCCTCGGGGAACACCACCACCTTGCGCCCGCGCAGGATTTCGGCGGCCAGGAACGGCAACAGGCCGGGCAGGTTGTTGGGCACGGCGCCGACCCCGCGCAGGAACTTAGCGAATTTCTCGCTGCCCTCGAACAGATTGTGATCCGCGACCGAGCGGCAATAGACTCCGGTCGTGCGGTGAATCACGAACGGCGGAATGATGGTCTCGAACCGGGCGAAATGGTTGAACAGGAAGATGTGCCCCTGCTCCATCAGGCCGTCGTCGTTGTGGACCTTGATGTTCAGGCCCAGCCGCTTGCGGACCGCCTGAAACGAGCGCACGCACCAGTCGTAGGTGTTGCGGTTGATGTCGAAAAGGCGTTCGTCGTCGGACGTCGTCATGGCCGTTGTTTTCCGCGCGCCGCTCCGCGCCGGTCCCCTGGGGTGCGCGACCCCCAGTCATACGCCCCCCGGGTCAAGAAAGCCTGAACGGGCGGGCCCCTGGCGCCCGGGCACCGTTAAGATCGTCTTTACCACGATCTCCCCGGAGTGGCCCCGGCACTGGCGGTGCTTCCCGCGTCGGACCCCAACATCCGGCGCGGCCTCGCCCCGGCGCGCATCGTAGATCGAATACGGCCCGTAGACGTATGCGCCCTGGATAAGGTAGTCCTCGCTCCAGCTCGGCATCGCGAGGACGCACATCACCGCGACGACGAGGCTCCCGAC
>CAYIQU010000114.1:0-5918 GCA_964365645.1 uncultured Hyphomicrobiales bacterium
CTTGCGCGTCGTACAATTCGGAAATGGTGGTAAATCCGCGCACGTCGCAGAACAGCACGGTCATGTTGCGCATTTCGCCGCCGAGCTTGAGGTGGCTCGGGTCCTCGGCCAGCTTTTCGACCATCGCCGGGGACAGATAGTGGGAGAAGGCGGTACGCACCTGGCGCCGCTGCGCCTCTTCCTTGGCGTAGCCGGTATAGGTCAATGACGTGTAGAGAATCAGGATCGAGCCGACCGCGTAGACCGCATCGAACAGCAGCCGCTCGGTGGTGAACAAATACCACGACGTGCCCGCCGCGCCGCCCGAGACCATGACGAACAGCAGCAACGTCCATTTGGCGCCGATGAACGGCACCAGCCAGATCATCAACAATCCGCCGACGAGAAGAAGCGACATCTCGGCGACCTGGAAATAGTTCGGCCGGCTGAGATAGGCCTTCTGCAAGGCGCTTTCGATCAGCTGAACGTGGACCTCGACGCCGGGGATGACGGGTTCCGTCGGCACCGAGCGAATATCGAGCAAGCCGACGGCGGAGGTTCCGACGATGGCCAATTTGCCCGCCAGCTTCTTGGGATCGACCGTGCCGTTGAGCACGTCCTTGGCCGGAATGTACTTGCCCCGGTCGCTCTTGGAGAAATAGGGGAAGACACGGCCGTTCAGGTCGGTCGGGATCTTCACGTCCTTGGTGATGGCCATTTCGGTGATGCCGGCGGCATTCGCCCGCACCAGGATGGTGGGCCGGTTGAAGGCGACCCGCAGCATTTCGATCGACAGCGTCGGATAGAGCTGGTCCTTGTGAACGAACAGGGTCGGCACGCGGCGCACGATGCCGTCCGGCTCCGGCACCAGCGAGAAGATGCCGCGCCCGGCGGCCACCGTCTCGATCTCGGCGACGTTGCGCACCAGCGAGCGGAATTCGGGCAGAAACAGCTTGGGATCGACCCCCTGGCCCTGCTTCAGGATGGCAACCGAGGACTTCACCGGCGGCGTCGGCTTTTCGGCGAGTTCCTCCCAATAGCCAGCCTGGCCCAACACCACCCGGCTCTTTTTGATGACTTCGGCCAGTTGGGCGTCGCCGCCCTGGAGCTTGGAGATTCGGGCGCGGGTTTCGTCGTCGAGGCCGTCGAGGGCGGCGATCACGTTGGACGGATTCATCCGGTCGGGTTCGGCGAACACGACGTCGAAGGCGACCTGCGCCACGCCCATCTGCGTCAAATTCTGGACCAGCCGGGCGATGGTTCGGCGCGGCCACGGCCATTGGCCGACCTCGGCCAGGCTGTTTTCGTCCAAATCGATGATGACCACCGGCTGCTGCTCGGGCGGCGGAATCGGCCGGGGTTTCAGAAGCTGGTAATAGTCGAACGTCTTAAGGCGCAGGTATTGGACCGGGTACGGGTCCGTGTAATAGGCGAAAACGAGGGCGGCCAGCAGCCCGAATCCCAAAAGCCGGTCGAAGCTGAAGACGCTTTTCAGGAATTTGCCCACTTAAGGCCCCGCCCCATCCCATGTCCCCGACCGCGCCCGCCGCGACGAGTCGTCCGGCGGCGCCACCCGGCCCGATAGTAGCCCCGCCATCGCCTGTCCGGTCAAGCCCGCCGTCCAGTGGAAAGCGCGGTTTTTTCCGCGTATAGTCCGCGGCCATGATCGACGTATCCAAAAGCGCTTGGCTGGTCCCCTTCATCCGCCCCCTGCGACCGGTCTTCATCGAGGTTTTCGCGATGTCGTTCTTCGTGAACGTCATCGCGCTGGCCGTGCCTATCTTTTCGCTCCAGGTCTACGACCGGGTCATCGGCAACCAGGGCTTCAGCACCCTGCAGGGGCTGGCCATCGGCATGCTCCTGGTGCTGGCGTTCGACTTCATCCTGCGCCAGGCCCGCTCGCGCATCCTGCAAACCATCGCCATGCGGATCGACGTGCTGGTCGGCCGCGAGATTTTCCGCAAATTCATCTCGTTGCCGATGCAAACCCTGGAATCCCGGGGTTCCAACCAATGGCAGGCCCTGTTCCGCGACGTCGACGTGGTCCGCAACACGCTTTCGGGCGCGTCGGCGGTCCTGATCTGCGACATCCCCTTCGCCGTTCTGTTCCTGGGGCTGATCCTGACCATCGCCACGCCGGTGGCGTGGGTGCTGCTGATCATCCTGCCGGTGTTCATGTTCGTCGCTTGGCGTTCGGCCAACGTGATGACCGCCGCCAGCCGCCAGGAACGAGACAGCGCCATGACCCGCGACACCTTGATCGCGGAAATGATCGCCGGGCGCGCGACCATCAAGGCCCTGGCGCTGGACCGGGTGATGGGGCCGATGTGGGAAGAACGCCACGCCGACAACATCACCAACGCGATCCAGCGCGGCGCCAAGACCGATTTTTATCAAAACGTCGGCGGATCGCTGACCATGATCACGACGATTGCCATGACCTCGGTCGGCGCCATCGCCATCATCACCCAGAACATGACCATGGGCGCCCTGATCGCCGCCAACATGCTGAGCGGACGGCTGCTCGGCCCCTTGAACCAACTGGTCGGGCAATGGCGCGCCTTCACCGGGTTTCGCCAGTCGGTGGAACGCCTGGGCGACGCCTTCGCTCTCAACAGCGAGCGGCTCGAAGCCGAAATCCGCCTGGGCAGACCCAAGGGCGAGATCGTCGCCGAGAACGTCGTCTTCAGCTACGCACCCAACCTCGCCCCGGTCGTCGATTCCGTCAGCATCACCATCAAGGCGGGCGGCATCCATATCCTGGTCGGGCGCAACGGCAGCGGCAAAAGCACGCTCTTGAAGCTCCTGATGGGGCTTTACACCCCGCAGACCGGGCGCGTGCTGCTGGACGGCGCCGACATCGCCCAGTTCACCCGGGGCGAGTTGGCGACCTGGATCGGCTACGTGCCCCAGGACTGCGTCCTGTTCGCGGGGAGCGTGCGCGACAACATCGCCTATCGGGTGCCGGGCGCGACCGACGAGCAGATCATCAAGGCCGCGACCGCCGCCGGCGTCCACCATTTCATCATCGACCTGCCCGACGGCTATGCCTCCGACATCGGCGAGGCCGGGCGGCGCTTGTCCGGCGGCCAGCGCCAGCGCATCTCCGTCGCCCGGGCCTTGGTCGGCGACCCGGTCATTCTGGTTCTCGACGAGCCCTCCAGCAGCCTGGATCGCCAAGCCGAGACCGAACTGCGAACCACCCTCACCGAACTCGCCAAGGCCCACACCGTCCTCATGGTGACGCACAGCCCCGTGCTGCTCACCTGCGCCGACGATCTGGTCGCGCTCGATCGCGGCAAGGTCGCGCTTGCCGGCCCAGCCAAGGAGATTCTGCCGCGCCTGTTCGGCCAGGCCCCGCCGCCCAAGGAAGCGCCGCCCCCTGCCGCGCACGCGGCAAGCTCCCCCGCCGCGCCGGCGGCGATGCCCAAACCCGTCCCCGTGGCGGCAACACCGAAACCCGCGCCGGCGGCGATGCCCAAACCCGTCCCCGTGGCGGCAACACCGAAACCCGCGCCGGCGGCGATGCCCAAACCCGCGCCGACCGTCGCCCCCAGACCGGTCGTGGCCCAGCCGGTCGCGGCCAAACCTGTTGCCGCCAAGCCCGTCCCGCCGCCGCAGGCTCAGGCGCCGCGCGCGCCTTCGGTTCCCGCGCCGAAACCGTCGCCTTTGGTTCCCGCGCCGAAACCCGCGCCGGCCCCGGCCAAGCCCGCCGCGGCCCAGCCGCCCACGGCGGCCTCACCCAAACCGCCCGCGGCGGGGGGCGACGATTCCTATGCCGCCCTGGTGGCGGAACTGACCCAATCCAACTTCGCCACCCCGCCGGCGAAGAACCAGGCGCCGCCGCGCGGCGCGCTCGACGCGGCGATCGGCGCCGCGCGAACCGGCGAGAGCGTCTTTACCCTCGACCCCGCGACGGATATCTTCGCCGATGACGCGGAGCGGAAGCCCCGCCCGGCCCCGCCCGCCGCGCCGGGAAAACGGCCATGACCAGCAAACTCGACGCCCTTCTGATCCATCATCCGCTGCCGAGCTGGCGCGTCTTCGCCTGGCCGATCATGACCATGATGGCGGTGTCCGTCGTCTGGGCGACGATCGCGGAACTGGACGAAGTCGCGGTCACCACCGGCGAAGTCGTGCCCTTGGGCCGGATCAAGGTCGTCCAGCACCTGGAAGGCGGCATCATCAAGGAAATCTACGTCCGCGAGGGGGACACGGTTAAGGAGAACCAGCCGCTGATGCTGCTCGACTTGGCGTCGTCGGGCACCAACCGCGAGGAGTTGCGCGCCCGCCTCGACGGCCTGTTGCTTCTCGGCGCCCGGCTGGAGGCCGAGGCCAACGGCCGCACGCCGGAATTTCCCGCCGACGTCGCCCAGCGCCAACCCGCCATCGTCTCTTCCCAGCGGCTATCCTTCGACGCACGCCGCCGAGAATTCGATTCGACCCTGACCGTTCTCAAGGAACAGGTTCGCCAGAAGGAATTGGAAATTCGCGAGCTCGACTCCAAGGGCCGGGCGACCACGCGCAACCTGGAACTCGCCCGCGAACGCCTCAAGATGTCGACGTCGCTGCTCGGTTCCGGCCTGACCGCGCGGATGGAACATCTCAAGCTCGAAGCCGAAGTCGAAAGCATGGAAGGCGATGCGCGAACGCTGGAAACGTCGCTGCCTCGGGCCAAGGCCGCCCTGTCCGAAAGCCAGCAGCGGCTGCGCGAAGTCGAAAGCCGGTTTCGCCGCGAAGCGCAGGAGGAAATGGGCAAGGTCGAACAGGAAATGGCGCGGGTGCGCGAATTGCTGTCCAAGGCGACCGAGCAGGGCGTCCGGGCCGAGGTGCGCAGCCCCAACGACGGCATCGTCAAAAACATGAAGTTCACCACCTTGGGCGGCGTCATCCGGCCCGGCGACCCGATCATGGAGATCGTGCCGACCGGCGATAACCTGGTGGTCGAAACCAAGCTCAACCCCACCGATCGCGGCTACGTGGCGCGGGGCCAGCGCGCCCTGATCAAGGTCTCGACCTACGACTACGCCCGCTACGGCGGGCTCGACGGCGAGGTGATCCTGGTCGCGCCCGATTCGACCACCGACCAGAAGGGTAACGTTTACTTCCGCGTCGTCGTCCAGCCGGAAAAGACCTATCTTGGTCGCCGCCCCGGCGAGCTGCCCATCACGCCCGGCATGCAGGCGACCGCCGACATCCATACCGGCACCAAATCGGTCATGGAGTACCTGATCAAGCCGGTCCTGAAGCTTCGCCACGAGGCGTTCCGGGAACGCTAAGACCCGAATCGCGGCCACCGCCGCCCTTTTCCTGCCGGCATAACCGATTGATTTCCGACCCTGTTCGACTATAAAGGGATCAGGGTTGTATATAAATCCGCGCGGGGCGAGAACGCGGGACGGCCCGGTTCGCGCGACCGGTGGCCATTGGGCGAGGGATTCGGATGTCTTTCTCGACGCTAGCGGGAATCATCGTCAGTATTGGGCTCGTCTTCGGAGCGATCCTCCATACGACAACCAATTTCGGGCTGTTCTGGGAACTCAGCGGGTTCCTGATCGTGGTCGGCCTGACCTTCGCCACCACCATGATGGCCTATGAACTGCGCTACGTCGTTCTAGCGCTCAAGTTGATGGTCAAGATCGTCTATGCGCCCCGATTCAGCCGCGGGATCATGAAGGCCGAAATCGGCCGGATGATCAAATGGGCCTATGTCGTGCAAAAGGGCGGACTGCCGGCCCTGGAAGCCGAAATCAAGAAAGCCGGGCGCGCCGACCCCTTCCTCAAGTTCGGCGTCGACGTCGTGGTCAGCGGTTATACCGGCGAAGAGGTGCGTGAAATCCTGCACAACATGGCCGAAACGACGTTTCACCGCAATTCGGTCCCCGCCAACATCCTGAAAGCCATGGCCGCCAACGCTCCGACCTTCGGCATGTTCGCGA
>CAYIQU010000115.1:0-5863 GCA_964365645.1 uncultured Hyphomicrobiales bacterium
GATCGCGCAGGAAATCGACGACTTCCTCCAGTTCCTGCTTGGCCTCGTCGATGCCGGCGACGTCCTCGAACGTCACCCGGCCGGTCTTTTCGGTGAGCAGCCGGGCGCGCGATTTGCCGAAGCCCATCGCCTTGCCGCTGCCCGCCTGCATCTGACGCATGAAGAAAATCCAGACGCCGATCAACAGCAGCATCGGGAACCATGACATCAGGAGGCCCCACAGGGTCGGGGCTTCCTCCGACGCCGGCTGGGCGCTGATGCGCACGCCCTGCTTATGCATGCGCTGGATCAGGCCGGGATCGTCGGGGGCATAGGTGGCGAAGTTCCGCCCGTCGCGGTAGTGCCCGGTGATGTTGCTGCCCTGGATGGTGACGTCGCGAACCTCGTTGGATTCGACCGCCGTCAGGAAATCGGAAAAGGCCAACGGAACGTGCGGGCCGCGCGTGTAGGACGACCCCCCTTGAAAGAGGTTGAACAGCGCAAAGACCAGCAGCGCGATCACGGCCCACAGGGCGAGGTTCTTGCCGAAGTTCACGGATACATCCTTACTTTCAACGCGGGAAAAAAGGCCCGGCCCCGAGGGGCGTCTTACTTATTTAGCATCGTCCACGGCCGAGGCAACGGGCGCAACAAAAAAACCGGGGCCGACAAGCGGCCGGCGCGGGCGGAAATCCGCCGTTGCCGCCATTAACCACGCCGGGAATGCCGTGAGAACACCAGGACGAGCGTAGCCGAGATGAGGCACGCGAACCACCCCCCGGTCGTCGTGAAACGCGGGCAGAACCAACCGCGCGGCGTGGGGAACCGGGTGGCCCCTCAACACAGGTGCGTGATCGACGACGTCGCCCCACCCTTTTTCGCCCAACGGCGCCAACGTCAATGAGAACGGTTCTTGATCTTCCGTAGGCGCGGGAGTCACGACGTCGAAACGGCCGTCCCAGGCGGAACGCCGTCCCACCGCCATCGGTTCCGGGGCGGGCAAGCCGCGCGCCTCGCGCCGTACCAGCCACGTTCCGTTCCAATGGTCGAGCGCGCACCCGGCCAGTGTCGCGATGCCCGGGCGGCACCGGCGCGCGGACCGAGCGGCGGCGTAAAGGTCGGCGGTTTTGTCCAACGACGGCAAATAGTGACGCCCGCCAACGGCGGCCAGAACCCGGGCCAGCGCCCGAACGGCGATTTCATCGGGTTCCTCGGCGAAGGGCGCGGGCGACAGAACGGCGAAGCCCGCCGGATCGAGCCGTGTCGCGCGGGCCAACAACCGGGCGGCGGACGTTTCCAACGCGACGCGGACATCGGCGAAACGGCGCGCGGCGGCGGCCACGGTATCCGCCGTCAGCCCGAGAGTCTCCAGCGCGGGCGCCAGGCGGCGCCAGCGCACGCGGGCAAAACGAGGATCGTCGTTGGAAGGATCTTCCGCCCACGCCTGCCCCAGGCCGCGAAGGTAGTCCCGCAAGGCCTCGCGCGGAATATCCAGCAACGGGCGCAGCACCCGCGCGTCCGGGGTTTCCACCGCCGCCGCCATGCCCGCCAACCCGTCCGGGCCGCTGCCCGAGGCCAACCGCAAGAACAAGGTTTCCGCCTGGTCTTGCCGCTGATGGGCCAGAAGAAGATGCAGGATGCCCGCGTTCCGGCACCAAGCGCCGAGCAGCGCGTAACGCGCCGCCCGCGCCCGGGCCTGAAGGGCGCTCGCCGGCTTGGCGTCCGTCCACGGGAGAATCCGGTGTTCGATTCCCAGCGCCCGCAGCCAGGACCCGACGCGGGCCGCCTCGGCGGCGGATTCCGCGCGCAAGCCGTGATCGACCGTCAGGGCATGAACCCGCCCGCCCCGCACCCGCGCCCAGCTATCGGCCAACAGCGCCAGCGCCATGCTGTCGGCGCCGCCCGACACGGCGACGGCAAGATGCGGTTGGGATTCGAACGGCCCCAGGGCCGCCATGGCGCGCTCGAACATCCCGCGGAGCGCGCGGGGGGTAACGGGCAGTGGGATACTGGTCATGGCCTAAGATTTTTTCTCGGGCGCTACTTGCACGAAAGCCGCTTGCGTTCCCGATCCATGCTCGACTTGATGGCCGTCGGCGCCTTGGGGAACTTCTTGCGCAATTCGCCGAAGGTGACGCACGCCTGCGTTCCCTTGTCCAATTGAGCGAGCGCCATGCCGAGTTTCAGCAACGTGTCCGGGGCCTTCGCCCCCTGGGGATCGAGCTTGTAGTTGTCGGCGAAGACTTCGGCCGCTTTCAGGTAATTGCCCCGAACGTAATAGGTCTCGCCCAGCCAGTAGCGGGCGTTGCCGGCCAGGCCGTCGTCGGGATGCGCCTTGAGAAATTCGGCGAAGGCCAATTCGGCCCGGTCGTAGTTGGCCTGACGAAGAAGCCCGAAGGCGTAGTTGTACTGGTCCTTGGCCGAACCGGGCGGCAATACGTCGCCGGCGGGCGCCGCCGCGACCTTCGAGTCCGCGCCGAGGATGCCTTGCCTGGCCCCTTGGGGCGGAACCGCTTCGACCGGCCCGGGTCCGGGCGCCGCCGACGCGCGGGGAATCCCGCCGCCTTTCTCCAGCGCGCCGAGGCGGTATTCGAGATCGCCGAGCGCCTTATCGAGGCGCTGGTTGAGCTGTTGAATCTGGTGGTTGAACCCCTCGAACGTGCCGGTCATCGATCGGATTTCCTCGTCCAGCGCGCTGAGCCGGACATTGATGCCCGCCGCGCTGCTGGGGTCGAGCGGCGGACCCGACGGCGCGCCCGCGCGGGCCGGCGCCGCGTCCTCGCGGCCGACCGGCGCCATCGCCCCGCGGGCGATCTGGACGTTCAGGGTCTGGATGTCGCGCTCGAGGCGCTGGAGCCGCTCAAACAGCGGTTGCAGATCGGATTGCGCGGCCGCCGGCAAAGGCATTCCCGCCAGCATCAGCATGGCGACGAGAGAAGCGACAGAGCGAAAACGATTCATGAGCATCTGGGACATCTGGGGCATGGGTTCTGGGCCTGGGCCGCGAAACCGGGCGCGGCGGATCGCACGATCACCTGAATTCTAGGCAAAAAAAAGGCGCTTGCCCACCCCGGAAGCCCGGTCGGACAAGCGCCCTTTATCGACGGATCGGAACGGGACGATCAGCTACCCGCGCCGCCGCTAACCACCGAGGTGATCGCGTTGCGGTTCTGAGCCCACGCCGCCTCGTTCGAGCCGAGCGCCGTCGGGCGCTCCTTGCCGTAGGAGATGGTGCGGATGCGATCGGCCGCGATGCCGAGCGAGGCGAGGTAAGTCTTCGCCGAGTTGGCGCGACGCTCACCGAGCGCCAAGTTGTACTCGCGCGTGCCGCGCTCGTCGCAGTTACCGGCGACCAGGACGCGGATGTTCGGGTACTTCTTCAGCCACTCAGCCTGACGTTCCAAGCTCTTGCGCGCTTCCGGCTTCAAGTTGTACTTGTCGAAGTCATAGAAAACGCGGTCGCCGACGTTGACGACCAGATCCTGCTGCGAACCCGGAACGACGGTGCCCGCTCCGGCGCTGCCATCGGAAGCCGTCTCGCAAGCGGCAAGAAGAGCCGCGGCGGCCAGTACGGACAAAATTCTAACGTGCATTGATTTCTCCTCCTCGCGGGAGTTTGTGCAGATTATTAAGAACCCACGAACGCCCAGAACCGTATGGGGGTTCGGAGGTCGTGATTGGGCGTTTCTTACTGTTTTGCCGGGCTAATTCCAAGAGAAATCTTCAATTTTTAACGCCTTCCCCCTCCCTCCTGCCTTTCCGGGATCGTTTCAGGGCCAAGCCGTCGGGGACGATATGGTTAACAAGTTCGAGACGAAACCCATCGGCCGGGCTGTCCGCGCGACCCTCTTAAGAAATTCCCCTCAAGGGATAAGCGGCGACCAGGCGGGATCCGAGGCGTCGGTCGGGGTCACGATTTCCCGTTCGTTATGCCCCGTCAAGTCGACCGAGAAGAGCCGGGTGCGGCCGCCGCCGCCCCGGGAGTCGGTCCGCTGTTGGCGGAAATACATCAAGACGCGCCCGTTGGGCGCCCAGCTCGGCGCCTCGACCAGGAAGTCCTCGACCAGAAGCCGCTCGCCGCTGCCGTCGGGGCGCATGACCCCGATGTAAAAGCGGCCCTGATGCATTTTGGTGTAGGCGATCAAATCGCCGCGCGGCGACCAGACCGGAGTCGCGTACTTGCCGCTGCCGAAGCTGATCCGGCGCACGTTCCGCCCGTTGGCGTCCATGACGTAGAGCTGCTGGCTGCCGCCGCGGTCCGAGTTGAAGACGATCTGGCCGCTGTCGGGCGAATAGGTCGCCGACGTGTCGATGGCGGAATGGAACGTAAGCTGCGTCACGACCCGCGTGCGCAGGTCCATGGTGTAGATTTCCGAATTGCCGTCTTGCGCCATGCTCATGATCACCTTCTTGCCGTCGGGCGAGAAGCGCGGCGCGAACGTCATGCCGGGGAAATCCCCGATCAGTTCCTGGCGGCCCGTGTCGATGTTGAACAGATACACGCGCGGGACGTTGTTGTAATAGGAGAGGTAGGTGATCTCTTGCAGCGTCGGCGAGAAGCGCGGCGTCAACACCAGCGAACTGCCGTCGGTGAGGAAGCGATGATTCTCGCCGTCCTGGTCCATGATCGCGAGGCGCTTGATCCGCCGCCGCGCCGGGCCGCTTTCCGCGATGTAGACGATACGGGTATCGAAATAACCGTCCTCGCCGGTGATGCGCTTATAGATGGCGTCCGAGATGATGTGCGCCACCCTGCGCCAATTGTCCGGCGCCGTATGATAGGCCAATCCGCCCATCTGCTGTTCCGCGAACACGTCCCACAGGCGGAATTCGACCCTGAGCCGGCCGTCGGGAACGACTTGAACCTTGCCCTGAACCAGCGCCTGGGCGTTGATCACGCGCCAATCGCCGAAACGCGGCAAGTTACCCAGCGATTCGGCGCTTTGAATGAACGCCTTGGGATCGATCGGGCGAAACAGGCCGCAGCGTTCCAGGTTGGCGGAGATGACCCGCGAGATGTTGCGGCCGTGGGTCGATTCGCGCTCGTTCGCGCCGAGGAAGTTGGTGATGGCGATCGGCATCGGCTCGACGGTGCCGCGCGTGATGTCGATGCGCAGTTCGGCCCGCGCCGGCGAAGCGGCCCCGACCAGGCCGCCGGCGAACCCCGCCAGCGTGCCGCCGGCGATCAACGTCGCCGCGCGGCGGCGTTCCCGCCCCCGCTTTCCCAAAACATCGTCCATCACAGCATCTCCCTCGGATCGAAATTCAGTTCCATCGTCTGCCAGATTTCATAGCGGTCCGGCGGCAGCTTGAACGGTTGGCAGCGCGGATTCAACACCGCCCTGAGCGCGCTTTCCGCCATGGCCCGATAAAAGGGGTCGGCGGCCATCCGCAATTGATTGCTCAGCGTCGCTTCGCGCACGGTGCCGTCGATGTTCATCGCCACCTTGATCTCGACCGTCATCTTGTGGGCGTCCTTGGCCCCGGCCGGCAAATTCCAACACTGCGCGATCTGGCGGCGGACCAGGTCGATCTCGCTGATGGACAGCGCCTTGGTCGGATCGTGCCGGCGCGGCTGTTGGGACAGCGACTTCTGGATTTCGGCGACGTCGAAGCTCTGCTCGGGCGGCGGCGGCGTGCGTTTTTTCGCCGTCTCGTCGGGCTTTTGCGGCCGTTGCTTGATGTCCTCCAGCGTCTTCAGGACCGACGCCATGTCGTCGGGCGGCGGCGGCTTGCGCGGGGGTTTTTGCTTGGCGAGCTGCGGCCGGGGCGGCTCGGCTTCCTTCGGCTGCTGCTTGGCGACTTCGGCCTGGGGCGCCGGCAGCGGCGCGGGCGCCGGTGCGGCCGAGGGCTTGGGCGGTGGCGGCGGCGGGGGCGGGGGCGG
>CAYIQU010000116.1:0-2892 GCA_964365645.1 uncultured Hyphomicrobiales bacterium
AGCGCCTGCAAGCAAGCCAAAACCTGCTGCGCACCGTCATGGACGCGGTTCCCGCCATAATCTATCTCAAGGATCGGGACGCGCGCTACATCCTGGTGAACCGCTATCAACTCAATGCCTATGGAGTCACCGAGGACGAGGTGATCGGCAGAACGTCCGAGGCGATTCTTAAAACGCCGCAGGCGGTCCAATTCAGCGCCAACGACCGCCATGTTCTCGACACCGGTAAGCCATTGTTGAATTACGAGCAGATCTGGATCGACCCTCACGGCCTGACCCATTACCTGATCGTCAACAAGGTTCCCCTGTTCGACGAATCCGGAACGCCCAGCCACGTCGTCACGGTCGGCCTGGACGTCACCGAACGGCGCCGGATGGAGGAATCGGCCCTGCGCCTGGCGGCGGCCATGGAAGTCATCGCCGAATTGTTCGTTATTTCCGACGCCGACGACCGGATCGTGCTGACCAATAAAAAATTCCGGAACATCAATCAATCGGCACGCGCCAGTGCCGACGTCGGCATCACGTTCGAGGACCATGTCCGCCGCATCGTCGCCAACGGCCTGGTCAGGGACGCGATCGGACGAGAAGAAGAATGGATCGCCGAGCGCATGGAGCGTCACCGCAATCCCCGCGGCCCTTTCGAGGTCAATCGGCAGGAGGGACGGACCCTGCTGGTGCAGGAATATCGCCTGATGGACGGCGGCACGGCAACCATGGGCACGGATGTGACCAGCTTGAAGAAGGCCGAGGACGGTTTGCGCGCCACCAAGGAAGAGGCCGAACTCGCCAACCGCGTCAAAACCGAATTCCTGGCGAACATGAGCCACGAGTTGCGCACGCCGCTCAATTCCATCCTCGGCTTCACCGACATTCTTATTAATCGGCGCTTTGGGCGGGACGACCCCCGCTACGACGCCTATCTCAAGGACGTCAACGACGCCGGGCGCGATTTGTTGAATCTGATCAACGACATCATCGACGTTTCCCGGATCGAACGCGGACAGATGTCCCTGACCGAGCGCAACGTCGACGTTCCCCGGCTGATGACCGCGTGCTACCGATTGGTCCTGGGGCGGGCCCACGAAGGGCAAATCCACCTCAATCTTCACCTGCCGGACGATTTCCCGTCCCTGCACGCGGACGAACGCCGGGTCAAGCAGGCCCTGCTCAACATCCTCTCCAACGCGGTGAAATTCACGCCCGCGGGAGGAGCCGTCGATTTCAGCGCGGCCTTGGATGAGGCCGGCAGCATCGTCTTCTCCGTCAAGGATACCGGCGTCGGCATTCGCGCCGAGGATATTCCGAAGGTGATGTCCATTTTCGGCCAGGCCGACGGGTCCCTGAACCGCCGATACGAGGGATCGGGACTGGGCCTGCCGTTGACCCGCGATTTGATGGAACTGCACGGCGGAAGGCTGAATCTCGACAGCCGCCCGGGCGCGGGCACGACGGTCAGCTTGCTGTTTCCCGCAACCCGATCGGTGCGGCTGACGTGACCGCCATACCGCCGTCCGCTCCCCGCGCATGCACGAACACCCGGACGGCGTTCTGGTAGTCGGTGCCACGGCGCCATTGCCGCAAAACCGTCCGCGCCGCCTCGACGGAAAAGCTGTCGTAGAACTTAAGCGCCGGCGCAAGCGCGTCGTCGGAAGAATCCGCCGTCTTGTCTCCCCGGCGCGCCAAGGAATACAGGGTGGCGAACGTCGCCTTGCCGATCCCGATCGCCTTGCACGCGATGGCCAGCCCCTCGCCGCTCGGCTCGAAGGTCAGGCGCATGACCAGATAATCCCGCAAACCCGAAAGGCGGCCGAACATGGCGACGAAAAGCGGAAACTCCGTCTCCTGCAGGGCGGCGATGAGCATGTCCGGCGTCAATAAGCCGTCCGTTTCCATGGCCTCGGCCAGTTCGGCGGCTTTCTTGTCCTGTCCGTTGGGGGCATCGGCCAGCCGTTCGGTTTCCACCGCGATGGTCCGCTCGATAAGGTCGTCGACATCCTGACGATCGATGTCGAAGTGGGCGATGATGTGTTCCCGAAGCGCCAGCGACACCCAAACAAACATCCGCTTGGCGAGCCGAGGATCAAGCTCCTTACGCATCAAGATGGGCTGGCGTAGCGCGTTGACCCGTTGCGATTGCTCGACCAGATACTCCATGGTCCGACCGGCGATCGTGGCGCTCTTATTCTTGAGAAGCGTCACGATCACGCTTTCTTTCCCGGTAGAGACCAATTCATCGGTAACGGATTCGCCGATCGACTCGCGCGCCGCGACGGCCAACTGGTGTTCGTGACTGCGAAACCGAACAACCTCGATCAGATCTTCATCTTGGATCAACGTGGATCGGGTCAGGATCGGGTGCGCCACCTCGATTTTATCGTTGGCAAGAGCAACGACGAGATCCTTCGGTACATCCTTGCGGCCGGCGATCTGAGTCGAAATCACCCGCCGGGCGGACATTTCGATGTCGAGAATGACGTCGTGGAGAATACGATAGATCAACGAGTGTTCGTTCTCGTTCAAGACCTGATCGGGAGAATCGAATAAATCGACGACCAACGCGGCGAGACGCGACCGACTTTCGCAGGATTTCTGGCGCGCGAGATTCAAAAGATGATCGGCGTCGAAACGACGATCAGGTTCCGCGATTTGGCTCATCTCGAATGCTGCCTGTAATTCAATTCGTCGATTCGACTTGTGTCGTGATTATGCCGTTATTAATTCCGGGGTTACCACGGATTCTTTGAAACGCTAGCGTAATGTTCGCCCCGGATGTGTCGCAGGAGCGACGCGCTTTAGGATCGCTAAAAGCCGAGTTATTCAGTGGGGTTTGCGCCGCCGCGCGTCGTTGAACGAGCGCAAGGCACCGAGATAATCGGCGCCACGCCGCCA
>CAYIQU010000116.1:2992-5851 GCA_964365645.1 uncultured Hyphomicrobiales bacterium
GCCGCGCGTCGTTGAACGAGCGCAAGGCACCGAGATAATCGGCGCCACGCCGCCATTGATGCAGCACGTCGAGGGCGGCTTCACGCGAGAAGCTGTCGTAAAACTGAAGAACACGGGACAAATCGTTCTTGAGCGAGGTGGTCGTCGCCGCGCGGGTTTTTTGCGCCAGGGAAAAGATGCTGGCGTACGGCGCCTTGCCGATGCCGCATCCCTTGCAGGCGATCGCCAACCCTTCGCCGCCGGCCTCGAATAGGATACGCATGACCAGATAGTCGCGAAGCTCGGTCAATCGACTGAACATGGCGACGAACAGCGGCACCTCGCCCTCGCGCAAGGCGGTGATCAGCATGTCCGGGGTGACCAGGCCTTCCTTGCGCAAGATGTCGGCGAGCTCGACCGACTTCTTGCGCGAAGACGACTTCGCCTCGGCAATCCGTTCCAGCTCGGTCATCACCGACTGCTCGATCAAGTCGTCGACCGTCTGCTTGTCGAGGGAAAAATTGGCGATGATGTATTCCCTGAGCGCGGCCGAAACCCACAGAAACATCCGTTTGGCGATCACCGGATTGAGTTCCTTGCGCAAAAGGATCGGTTCGCGGAACGAATCGACGCGCTGCGACTGCTCGACCAGATAGCTCATGGTCTTTTCGGGTATCCGGGCGTTGTCGTTCTTGAGCAACGTGACGATCACGCTTTCATTGTCGGTCTCGACCAGGGCTTCGGACACCGGCTCGCTGACCGCCTGCCGCGCGGCGATCGCCAATTGATGTTCGAGGGTGCGAAACCGAACGACCTCGATCAGATCCTCGTCCCGCAGCAATCCCGACTGGGTCAGGATCGGATAGGCGACCTCGATTTCGTCGTTGGCGAGCGTGCGCAGAAGATCGCCGGGCACGTCGCGGCGGGCGGCGAGTTGGCCGGCGATGATCCGGCGCACCGACATTTCGATGTCGCGGATGACGCCGTGCAGGATGCCGTACATCATCGTCCGCTCCCGCTCGCTCAGAACGTGACCGGGCTGGTCGAAGAGGTCGATCATGATCTCGGCAAGGCGGGAACGGCTTTCCCGCGACTTCTGGCGGGCAAGCTCCAGGAGATATTCGGACTCGAACTTGCGGTCGGAGGCCGTTGGCCGGCTCATTCGGTTTCTTCCCTCTGGCTGGCGGGTAACCCGCCCTTAGCGCTTTTTTTCATTTTACAGCATCCAGGGGGGCCGCCTACAACCATCCGTGAGCGAATTTCCGGGAAAATAAGCCGCCGAATTAGGGTATAACCCCCAGGCAGGGTTGAAATATTCGAGAATTCCGCATCACAACTTCGCGAGGACATAGCCATGCTGTCGTCTTTTTTTAATGCCCTGCACGCCTTGGCCGCCGCCGTTTGGGTCGGGGGAATGTTTTTCGCCTACATGGTCTTGCGGCCGGCGGCCGGGGCGATGGACGCGCCGCAGCGGCTTGCTCTTTGGGATCGTGTATTCCCTAAATTCTTCGCCTGGATCTGGGTCGCGGTCGTCATCCTGCCGGCGACCGGCTATTATGCCGTGTTCGCCGATTTCGGCGGCTTTGCCCAATCGGGCCTGCATGTTTCCCTGATGCACGGAACCGGTTGGGTCATGATCGTCATTTTCCTTGGTCTGTATTTCGTTCCTTACCGGCGCTATCGCGCCGCCGTCGCCGCCGCCGATTGGGCGAGCGCGGGCAAGCTGCTGGCCGTGATCCGTCGCACCGTCGCGGTGAATACGGTCCTGGGCTTGATTACCGTCGCCGTCGGCGCCTCGGGCCGATTGTGGTAGGCGGGATCACGGAATGCCCCGCCTCCCCAAATCCCGCGCCCCCCGCCGCCGCGCCTTGAGCGCCGGGGATGTGCGTATCAGCAAGAAGGAGACGTCCTTCCGGGGGTACTTCCGCGTCGAGCGCTATCACCTGAAGCACCGCCTATTCGAAGGCGGCTGGAGCGAAGCGATGACCCGCGAGGTCTTCGAGCGCGGCCACGCCGTCGGCGTTCTCCTCTACGATCCGGACCGCGACGTTCTGGTCCTGATCGAGCAATTCCGCATCGGCGCCTATGCGGCGCTGCCGTTGCGGCACTTCCGGCACCGCCCCTCGCCGTGGCTGATGGAAGTCGTCGCCGGCATCGTCGAACCCGGTGAAAGCCCGAAGAAGGTCGCCGCCCGCGAGGCGATCGAGGAAGCCGGCTGCGCCATTCTCGATCTCGTCCACGTCTGCGACTATCTGGCGACGCCGGGCGGCTCGTCGGAATCCATCGTCCTGTTCTGCGGCCGGGTGAAAACGCCCCGTCACGGCTCGATCCACGGCATCGGGGCGGAACACGAGAACATCCGCGTCCATGTCGTGCCCGCCGCCCGCGCGCTTAGTTGGCTGGATACGGGCCGGGCCTGCAATTCCATGCTGATCATCGCCCTGCAATGGTTCGCCCTGAACCGAAAAGCCCTGCGTGCCCGCTGGAGCGCCCGCCGTGGGCGCGCTTGATCGCCCTTTCCCCGCTGGTTAGTCTTCGCTGCATAGACATCCGCAACGGCTTTCTCGACACCATCGGCCACACCCCCCTGATTCGGCTTCGCCGCGCGTCGGCGGAAACGGGGTGCGAAATCCTGGCCAAGGCCGAATTCCTCAATCCCGGCGGTTCGGTCAAGGACCGCGCCGCGCTGGCCATCATCCAGGACGCCGAAAAGAAAGGGCACCTGAGACCCGGCGGCGTGATCGTCGAAGGCACCGCCGGCAACACCGGAATCGGATTGGCGCTGGTCGGCAACGCGCTCGGCGACCGGACCGTGATCGTCATTCCCGACACCCAGCGCCAGGAAAAGAAGGCCATGCTGCGCCTGTGCGGCGCGGACTG
>CAYIQU010000117.1:0-5766 GCA_964365645.1 uncultured Hyphomicrobiales bacterium
TGCATCTGCGCCACCACCCGCCCGAAGTCGGGAATGAAGCGGCCGAAGACGCCGGCCTCGTTCAGCCAGATCAGCGCCGCCTCGGCGGATTGGCGGTCGGTCAGGATTTCCAGGAACAGCCGGTTCGCCTCGGGATTGTCGCGCATACCGGCGTCGATCAGCTTCAGCCGGCGCGTTACCAGGCGCAGCGCGCGGGGATGAACGTCGATGCCGAGGCGCTGGGCCTCGCGGAACAGGCGCAGGATGTTGACCGGATCGCGGGCGAGCGCCGCGTCGTCGACGAAGGCGAGCCGGGTGCCCTCGACCCGGAAGTCCTCGCTGTGCGGCTGGGCGAACAGGGGCGCGTCGCGGCGCACGCGGAAGCGGGATTTCTTCTGGTCCTCCTCCAACACCGCGCAGACGATGCGCGTCAAGTCGCCGACGTCCTTGGCGGTCAGGAAATAGTGCCGCATGAACCGCTCGACCCCGCGCCCGCCGGCGCGGTCGCGGTACTTCATGCGACGCGCGAGTTCCTTTTGGACGTCGAAGGCGAGACGTTCCTCGGGCCGGCCGGCGAGATAATGCAGGTGGCAGCGCACCGTCCACAGAAAGCCGTCGGCGCGGGCGAACGTGCGCGCGTCGGCGGCCGTCAGCACGCCCTGCGCGACCAGGGCGTCGGCGTCGCCGGTGCCGTAGAGATACTTGGTGATCCAGAACAGCGTTTGCAGATCGCGCAGGCCGCCCTTGCCTTCCTTCAGGTTGGGTTCCAGCACGTAGCGGGTATCGCCCATCTTCTCGAGGCGCGCGTCGCGCTCCGCCAGCTTCGCCTCGACGAAGGCGCGGCCCGATCCGGCGACGACCTCACGGGCGAAGCGCGCGCGGAAATCCTCGAACACGTCGCGGTCGCCCCATACCCAGCGCGCTTCCAAAAGGCTGGTGCGGATGGTGAGGTCTTCCTTGGCGAGCCGGACCGCTTCCGCCGCCGTGCGGGTGGCGTGGCCCACTTTCAGCCCCAGGTCCCACAGGATATAAAGCATGAATTCGACGATGGCCTTGCCGCGCGCCGTGATTTTCTTGGGCGGCAGGAACATCAGGTCGATGTCGGAAAAGGGCGCCAACCGCCCGCGCCCGTAGCCGCCGGTGGCGACGATGCCCAGGACCTCGGGCGCCGCCTTGCCGGCGGCGGGCACGACCTTCTCGGCGGCGTCGTGCAGGGTGCGCACGATCTGGTCGATGAGAAAGGCGTGCTGAACCGCCGTCTCGATCCCGGAAAGGCCGTCTTCCTCGAAGCGCCGCCGCACCTCGGCCCAGCCCCGGCGGTGCGCGTCCTTGAAGGCCTCGAGAATCGCCGGCCGCGCGCTCGCGGGCTTGCGGTGTTCGGCCAAGGCGGCGTCGAGGCGCGCGACCAGGGCGCGACGATCGATGACGGCGCGGGGGTTGGGGATCGCGGTCATGTCCCGCCCTCCGCCGTCCGCGCCTTCAGCCGGTAGAGAAGTTCCAGCGCCTCCTTGGGCGACAGCGCGTCGGGATTGATGTCGGCCAACAGGCGTTCCGCCGCGCTGGACTCGCGCGGGACGGCCGCGCCGTCTTCCGCCGTGAACAGCGACAAATCGCCGGCGAGGCCGGCGGCGCGGCCGGCGCGCTCGGTCTTCTCGAGGGTATGCAGGATTTCCTCGGCGCGCCGCACCACGGCCGACGGCAGGCCCGCCAAGCGCGCGACGTGAATGCCGTAGGAACGATCCGCCGTGCCCAGGCCGACTTCGTGCAGGAAAACGACCTCGCCCTTCCATTCCTTCACTTTCAGAACGTGGCAGGAGAGTTGCGCCAGACGTTCGGCCAGCGCCGTCAGTTCGTGGTAGTGCGTCGCGAACAGCGCGCGGCAGCCGTTGACCTCGTGCAGGTGTTCGACCACCGCCCAGGCGATCGAAAGGCCGTCGAAGGTGGCCGTGCCGCGCCCGATTTCGTCCAGGATCACCAGCGCCCGGTCGCCGGCCTGGTTGAGGATGGTCGCGGTTTCCACCATCTCGACCATGAAGGTCGAGCGCCCGCGCGCCAGGTCGTCGGCCGCGCCGACCCGCGAGAAGAGGCGATCCACCACGCCCAGGCGCGCGGCCCGCGCCGGCACGAACGATCCCATCTGCGCCAAGACCGCGATCAGCGCGTTCTGGCGCAAGAAGGTGCTTTTGCCCGCCATGTTCGGCCCCGTGAGCAGCCACAGGCGCGATCCGTCCGCAAGCCGGCAGTCGTTGGCGACGAAGGGACCCGCGCCGCCCTGGCGCAACGCCGCCTCGACCACCGGATGGCGCCCGCCCTCAATGACCAGATCGCGGCTTTCGTCCACCGTCGGGCGGGACCAATCCTCGGCCGCGGCGAGAAGCCCCAGCGCGGCGGCCACGTCGAGGGACGCCAGCGCGCTTGCCGCCCGGCCGATGTCCTCGGCCCGGCCCATGACCTCGGCCGAAAGATCGGCGAACAGTTTCAACTCGAGCGCCAGCGCCTTGTCGGCGGCGCTGGCGATGCGGCCTTCCAGCTCGCCCAGCTCGACGGTGGAAAAACGCGTCGCGTTGGCCATGGTCTGGCGATGGATGAACAGGTTGTCGGGGCGGCTCATCAGCCGGTCGGCCTGCTTGGCGGGAACCTCGATGAAGTAGCCGAGCACGTTGTTGTGCCGCACTTTCAGCGCGGCGACGCCGGTCATGTCCGCGTAGCGGGCCTGCAGGGCGGCGGCGAGCCGCCGGCCTTCGTCGCGCAGCGTCTTCAATTCGTCCAGGTCCGGCGCGTAGCCGGACGCGATGAACCCGCCGTCGCGGATCAGAAGCGGCAAGTCGGGCGCGAGCGCGCGGGCGAGCCGGTCCACCAGGACGCCGTGGCGACCGAGGCCGTCCGCGTCGGCGGCGACCAACGCGGGCGGGGTTTCGATTCGCGCCAGCGATTCCTGGACGTCGCCGGCGCGGCCCAGGCCGTCGCGCACGGCGGCGAGATCGCGCGGCCCGGCGCGACCGACCGCGAGACGCGCCAGCGCCCGCTCGATATCGGGGGTGCGGGCCAAAAGCCCGCGCAGGGCGTCCCGCGCCGCCTCGTGGCCCCGGAAGAAGGCGACGGCGTCGAGGCGGGCCTCGATCGCCGCGACGTCGGTCAAAGGCGCGGCCAGCCGCGCGGCCAGCGCGCGCGCGCCGGCGCCCGTCACGGTGCGGTCGATGGCGCCAAGCAGGCTGCCTTGCCGGCCGCCGGCCAGCGTTTCCTCGATTTCCAAATTGCGCCGGGTGGCGGCGTCGATTTCCATCGTCCGGCCCGAGCCCTGGCGAACCGGGCGGGCCAGGCGCGGCAGCTTTCCCTTCTGCGTCAACAAAACGTAATCGACCAGCGCGCCCATGGCGGCGATCTCGGCCCGGCCGAAGGCGCCGAAGGCGTCCAGCGCCGCGACCTTGTAAAGGGCCTCGAGGCGCTTCTTGCCGTTGGCGCTGTCGAAGCGGGCGGCGGGCAGCGGCGACAGGCGATCCTTCCAGTCGCGGAAGACGTCGAACAGCGCCGGTTTTTGCAAAAGCGTGTCGGCCAGCACGATCTCGCCCGGCCGGACGCGGGCGAGCAGGGCGGACAGGCCCCGCGTCTCGGCGGCCTCGGTGAAGAAGGCGCCGGTCGAAACGTCGAGCCAGGCCAGCCCCAGCCCGCCCTCGGCCTCGGCCAAGGCGGCGAGGAAGTTGTTGCGCCGCGCCTCGAGCAGGGAATCCTCGGTCAGCGTGCCCGCGGTGACGACGCGGGTCACGTCGCGCCGCACGACGGATTTCGATCCGCGCTTTTTCGCCGCCGCCGGGTCTTCCGTCTGCTCGCAGATCGCCACCTTGAAGCCGCGCCGGATCAACCGCGCCAGATAGGACTCGTAGCTGTGGGCCGGGACCCCGCACATGGCGATATCCTCGCCCAGGTGACGGCCGCGCTTGGTCAGCGCGATATCGAGCGCGCCCGCCGCCGCGACGGCGTCGTCGAAGAACATCTCGAAGAAGTCGCCCACCTGGAAGAAGAGCAGCGTATCGGGATAGTCCCGTTTCAGCGCCAGGTATTGCGCCATCACCGGGGTCGCGGCGAAGTCCTCGGCCGCCGCCCCTTCGGGCGCGGGAACGGGAACGGGCGACGGCTCTTCCGGGTTTTCCCAGAGAGTTCCCTGCTCGGTGCGGTTCGCGCGCGTTTGGTCGGCCATTCGATCCCCTCAAGGCGCGGACTTTATCACGGCCGCCGCCCCCGCTTCATCTCGCTTGTTTTCGCGCCCCTTCTTGCCCGTGGGGCGGGATTCCCGGTTCGGCTTGCCTCGCCCCCCGCCCAATGGGCACAATGGGCGCAATCAACAACACGTTTCATCCCTGGGAGCCCCGTCCGCCCGTGAGTCCCCACCCGCCCCACCACCGCAGCCTGGAAGTCGTGGCCCACTTCGCCGGGCACAAATCGTTCGAGAGCGCCGTCAAGACCTTGCTCGCCGCCGGCTTCGACCGCGCGGACTTGAGCGTGCTTTCGACCCACGAATCCCTCGACGCCGTCGAGCGCGAGCCGCGCACCTGGAAAGACGCGCTGGTCGCGGTCGCCGGCGAAATCAAGTACGAGGCGCCCCTGATCGCCTCGGGCGCCGTGATCCTGGCGGGCGGACCCATCGCCGCCACCGTCGCCGGGCTGGTCGCGGCGGCCGTCAGCGGCGCGGCCGTCAAGGAAGTGCTGGACGAAGTCACCGCCACGCCGCACCGCGAGGCTTATGTCCGCGCGCTGGCCGCCGGCAGCGTCATCCTGTGGGTCCGAATCGAGGATGCCGCGACGGAACGGAAGGCGATCGATATCCTGCAGGGCTGCGGCGGCCTGAACGTCCACGCCCACGAGGTCGTCGCCGCGCCCTGAATACGGTGATTCCCATGAACAATCGTCCCGAATCCGGCAATTCCCATTCCAACGACGAGATCTTCGCCGAGGCGCTGCGGATGCACGCCGCCGGACGGCCCGGCAAGATCGAAATCAGGGCGACCAAGCCGCTGACCACGCAACGCGATCTGTCGCTGGCCTATTCGCCGGGCGTCGCCGCGCCGTGCCTGGAAATCGCCCGCGACCCCGCGCTCGCCTACGACTACACCGCCAAGGGCAACCTCGTCGCCATCATTTCCAACGGCACCGCGGTGCTGGGCCTGGGCAATCTCGGCGCGCTCGGCGCCAAGCCGGTGATGGAAGGCAAGGCGGTGCTGTTCAAGCGCTTCGCCGACATCGACGGCATCGACTTGGAAGTGGACACCCAGGACGTCGACGAATTCGTCAACTGCGTGCGCTTTCTCGGCAAGACCTTCGGCGGCATCAACTTGGAAGACATCAAGGCGCCCGAATGCTTCATGATCGAACAGCGCCTGCGCGAACTGCTCGACATTCCCGTGTTCCACGACGACCAGCACGGCACCGCGATCATCGCCGCCGCCGGGATGCTCAATGCCCTGCACTTGACCGGGCGGACCCTGGCCGAGACGAAGCTGGTGGTCAACGGCGCGGGCGCGGCGTCGATCGCCTGCGTCGAACTGCTGAAAGTGATGGGACTGAAGGCCGCCCATGTCATCCTCTGCGACACCAAGGGCGTCATTTACGAGGACCGCAAGGAGCACATGAACCAGTGGAAAAGCGCGCACGCGGCCAAGACCAAGGCGCGCACGCTGGCCCAGGCGATGGAGGGCGCCGACGTGTTCTTGGGGCTTTCGGCCAAGGACGCGGTCAGCAAGGACATGGTCAAGGCCATGGCGGCCAAGCCGATCATCTTCGCCATGGCCAATC
>CAYIQU010000118.1:0-5765 GCA_964365645.1 uncultured Hyphomicrobiales bacterium
GACGCCGAACGTCTCGGTGGTCGACTTCAAGTTCCTGGCCAAGAAAAAGGCGACCGTCGAGGCGATCAACGCCGCCATGGTCAAGGCCGCCAAGGGCCCCCTCAAGGGCGTGCTCGGCGTCAACGACCAGCCGCTGGTGTCCGTCGACTTCAACCACAACCCGGCCAGCTCGACCTTCGATCTGACCCAGACCCAGGTGGTCGGCGACAACTTCGTGCGCGTGCTGTCGTGGTACGACAACGAATGGGGCTTCTCCAACCGCATGGCGGATACCGCGATCGCCATGATGAAGGCCAAGTAACCGACCGATGACCCCTTCCGCCTTCGTCGTTCACGATCTGGAACAGGCGAAGGCCGCGTTGAAGGCCGCGCGCGAGCGCGGCCTTTGCGTTTTGCTGGTCAGCGCGAAGGGCGCCGCGGCGACGCTCGGCCCCGCGGTCTGGCGGGAAATGATCGCCGCGGCCGAAAAGGCCGAGCCGGGCGCGCTGGCCGCCGCCATCCTCGATTGCGGCAACGACCCCGGCTTCGCCCTGGCGGCCTTGCGCGAAGGGGTCAAGGCGATCCGCGTCGGCGCTCGCCCTGAGGTCCGCGCCAAGTTGGCCGACATCGCCGGCCAGAGGGGCGCCACGCTTATGGCCGACCGGCCGGACCCGGTTTGCGATCTAAGCGCCGCACCCGATTTCCTGGCAAAAGCACGAGACTGGCTTTCGCGCGCCTGACGGGTCATATAAGGCGCAGCCATGATCGAAACCCCGAACCGCTGCCGCCTTTATCTCATCACGCCGCCGCGCATCGTGCTGCCGGCGTTCACCGAGGCCCTGAAGGCGGCGCTGGACGCAGGCGACGTGGCCGCCCTGCAAATCCGCCTGAAGGACGTTTCCGACGACGACGTGCGCCGCGCCGCCGACGCCCTGCTGCCCATCGCCCAGGTGCACCGCGTGACCGTCATCATGAACGACCGGCCCGATCTCGCCGTCGCCACGGGCTGCGACGGCGTGCATATCGGCCAGGAGGACGCGGATTACCAGACGGCGCGGACGACGATGGGACCCGACGCCGTCGTCGGCGTCACTTGTCATAATTCCGGCGATCTCGCCATGGAGGCGAGTGAAAAGGGCGCCGACTACGTCGCCTTCGGCGCGTTCTTCCCCACCGGCACCAAAACGCCGAAAACCACGGCAGACGTCGAATTGTTGAAATGGTGGGCGGACATCATGATCATTCCTGCGTCGCCATCGGCGGCATCACGCCCGAAAACTGCTCAGCCCTGGTGCGCGCGGGCGCGGACTTCCTCGCCGTCGTCTCCGCCATCTGGGACAACCCGCAAGGCCCCGCGGCGGCGGTGAAGGCGTTTAATAAGGCGATCGCGGGGGCGAGCACCTGATCTTCACGCCACCGGCGCCCAGAGCACGTCCTCGATCGTTTCCGCGCCCGTCGCCAGCATGACCAGGCGGTCGAAGCCGAGCGCGATGCCCGCCGACGGTGGAAGCCCGTGTTCCAGCGCGGCGATGAAGTCCTCATCCACCGGATAACGCTCGCCGTAGAGCTTTTCGCGCTTGCGGTTGTCCGCGTCGAAGCGCCGGCGCTGTTCGGCGGCGTCGGTGAGTTCCCCGAAGGCGTTGGCGAGTTCCATGCCGGCGACGTAAAGCTCGAACCGCTCGGCGACGCGCGGGTCATCCTCGTTCAATCGCGCCAGCGCCGCCATTGATGCAGGGTATCCATAAAGAATGGTCGGCGCCGAAACGCCCATGTTCGGCTCGATCCGTTCCAGGAACACGCGGAAGAAAATGTCGTCCCAATCGTCCTTATCGCCCGCCGTGATGCCGACCTGCTTCGCCGCGCGCCGAAACCCGGCCTTGTCGCCCGTGAGCGCCAGCCCGGCCATGTCGGCGTATTCCCGAAAGGCCTCGGCGACGCTGATCCGCCGCCACGGCACGTACGGATCGCACGTCACGCCCTGCCACAGGAACGTCCGGGTTCCGGCGGCGGCCGCGCACGCTTTCAGCAGGGCCTCGCAGTCGTCCATCAAATCGGAAAGGGTCGCGCCGGCGCGATACCATTCCAGCATGGTGAATTCGGGATGATGCAGCGCGGAGCGTTCCTCGTTGCGATAGACCCGCGCCATCTGGAAAATCCGGTCCATCACGCCCGCCAGCAGCTTCTTCATGGCGAATTCGGGCGCGGTGTGCAGAAACCTCGGCCGCCCCTGCTTTTCGAACGGCTCGCGCAACTCGGTGCGGAAGGCCCGCAGATGAACCTCCATGCCGGGGCTGGCCTGCAGGGCCGGCGTTTCGACCTCGGCAAAGGCGCGCCCGGCGAAGAACAAGCGCACGGCGGTCAGCATTCGTCCGCGCGCTTCCAGCCGGGCCTTGCGCCGGGCCATCGCCCCGGGCGTCCACCAAGCTTCCCGCGCCCGGGTTTCCCGCGATTGGCCCGCCGTTCCATCCGTCATCGCCGTTTCTCCCTTGACGCTGCGGGCCGCCAGGGCCTACCCCACCGGCCATGACCAAGGCCGCGCCCCAGCCCGAGCCGCACCATACCCTGCCCGCCCCCGAGAAGGGAGCGCGCACCGTCACCGATCTTGTCCGGCTTGGGCTGCTCGATCCCGCCCGCCTCGGCGCGGCCGAAATCGCGGCGCGGGCTTTTCCCATCGCCCTGACCGCCGAGGTCGTCGCCGCCATCGACGCGGGCGATCCCGCCGATCCGGTGGCGCGCCAGTACGTCCCTGAGCCGGCCGAGCTTATCGCGGCGCCGGGCGAGACGACGGACCCCATCGGCGATCTCGCCCACTCGCCCGTCAAGGGCCTGGTTCACCGCCACCCCGACCGGGTGCTGCTGATGCCCACCCAAGCCTGCGCGGTGCATTGCCGGTTCTGTTTTCGCCGCCACGCGCTGGCCGATCCGAAAACCCTCGATGACGCCGAACTGGCCGCCGCGCTCGATTACGTCCGCGCGCGCGCCCAAATCCGCGAGGTGATCCTGACCGGCGGCGATCCCTTGGTCTTGTCGGCGGAGCGCCTTCGCCGCCTCGTGGACGCCATCGACGCCATCCCCCACGTCGGCATCATCCGCATTCACAGCCGCGTGCCCATCGCCGCGCCCGCGCGCGTCACGGCCGACATGCTCGCCGCCCTCAAAACCCCAAAAGCGATGTTCCTCGCCGTTCATTGCAACCATGCCCGCGAACTGACCGAGGCGGCAAAGGCCGCCTGCCGGGCGTTCACGGATGCCGGGATTCCGGTGCTGGCCCAGACCGTTTTGCTGAAGGGCGTCAACGACAACGCCGAGGCGCTGGCCCGGTTGATGACCGCGCTGGTCGAGGCGCGGATCAAACCCTACTACCTGCACCATTGCGACATGGTCGCGGGCGCCGCCCATTTCCGGACCCCCATCGAGGAAGGCCGCGCCCTGATGGCCCAATTGCGCCGCCGGGTCTCGGGGCTGGCGCTGCCCACCTATGTCCTCGATATCCCGGGCGGCGCAGGCAAGGTTCCCATCGAGCCCGGTTACGGCCCCGATGCCGAGGGCCGCGTTTGGGACGGCCAGGGCCGGGCGCACCGGTATCCCCCTTTGTAACGTGGACAGTCCGGGGTGCGGCTGCTAGTTTCCCGCCCCATTTCGAAAATCCCCGCCAATCGCTCCGAACGCAGAGACAGTTCATGAAGATTCAAGCCAATACCATTCGCCCCGGCTACGTCATCGAGCACGAGGGCAAGCAGATGTCGGTCATCAAGATCCAGCTGATCCAGCCGGGCAAGGGCGGCGCCTTCATCCAGGTGGAAATGCGCGACGTCGCCACCGGCGTGAAAACCAACGAACGCTGGCGCACCCAGGACACCGTCGAGAAGCTGACGGTGGACGAGCGCGAGTTCAATTACCTGTACGCCGACGGCGACATGCTGACCTTCATGGATAACGAGACCTACGAGCAGGTTGCGCTGCCCCGGGACATCCTGGGCGATTCCGCGCCGTTTCTGCAGGAGAACATGCACGTCGCCGTCGATACGATCGAGGGCAAGCCGGTGGCGATCCATCTGCCGCAGACCGTGATCCTGGAGGTCGTCGAGGCCGACGCGGTGGTCAAGGGCCAGACCGCGTCGTCGTCCTACAAGCCCGCCATCCTGTCCAACGGCATGAAGGTCATGGTGCCGCCCTTCATCGGGGCGGGCACCCGCATCGTCGTCAACACCGAGGACGCGTCCTACGTCGAACGCGCCAAGGATTGAGCGCATGACGACGCGGTCGGCCCTGATTACCGTCATGATCGCCGCCGCGCAAAAGGCGGGACGGGCGCTGGTCCGCGATTTCGGCGAGGTCGAGCAGCTGCAGGTTTCCAAGAAAGGCCCGGCGGATTTCGTTTCCGCCGCCGACCACAAGGCGGAACGGATCGTGCGCGAGGAATTGTCCCGTGCCCGGCCGCGCTATGGGTTCCTGATGGAGGAAGCCGGCGCCATCACCGGCGCCGACACCTCGAACCGCTGGATCGTCGATCCCCTCGACGGCACCACCAATTTCCTGCACGGCATTCCCCACTTCGCCGTCTCGATCGCGCTGGAACGCGACGCCGAACTGGTCGCGGGCGTCGTCTATTCCCCCGTTCACGACGAGTTGTTCTGGGCGGAAAAGGGCAAGGGCGCCGTTCTCAACGGCCGCCGGTTGCGCGTATCGGCCCGCACGTCGCTGGATTCCGCCCTGTTCGCGACCGGCATTCCGTTCATGGGCCGGCGCGATCATGAGTTGTTCCTGAAGCAGCTCGCCCACGTCATGGGCGCGACGGCGGGCGTGCGCCGGTTCGGCTCGGCGGCCCTCGATCTGGCCTACGTCGCGGCCGGGCGCTACGACGGATTCTGGGAAACCGGGCTTCAGCCCTGGGACATCGCCGCGGGCATCGTCCTGGTCCGCGAGGCGGGCGGGTTCGTCTCCGACCTCGGCGGCGAGCCGACGATGATGGACAGCGGCGATATCCTCGCCGCCAACGTTTCGCTGCGCGATTCTCTCGCCCAGCTGCTGCACGCCGCCCGCTAGCGGCTTACGCCGCCCCGCCGGACCCGACACGGACGGCCGAATCCCGCGCCAACGCGGGGTTTTCGGCCGGACTCGCGGATCGGCCCTTGGGCCGTTGTGCGCCGCGCGAGGCTTGGTTATGGTGTTTTCAATCAGGCCGGGCACGCGGCCAAACACAACAACGGGTCGGGAACGGGCATCCATGGCGGATCGGCGGAACCACGTCGCGCGCGGGAATTTCATCGGCGGCGCGTCCAGAATCGTATCGGTGCTTTTCGGCGTCGCGGTCGCGACGGCCGCGACCGCCGCCGCCGCCCAAGGCGCGGGACCGTACTACGAGGACGATTCGGTCCTCGTCGATCTGAGCGTCCTTGACGACGGCGGCCTGGGCAAGCGCCCCGCCCATCTGCCGCCCACCGGCGTCGTGCCGGGTTCCTCGCGCGGACAGATGATGCCGGGAACCGAACCGCCACGGTCGCGCTTTCACGGCTCCGCCGGCCAAGCCGCCTCGCCCCAGGTTTCTTCCAAAGCCAAGCCCGCTCCCTCGCCACGCGTCGCAACGGCCAAGAGCCGCCCCGCCCCGGTGAAACCCGCCGAAGCGCCGAAGCCCGTCGTCAAAAGAGAGCCGCCGCCGAAAGCCGCGCCGGTCGCGCGCGTCGCCTCGGCCGAGCCGCCGCCCGCGGCGACCACGACCCCGCCGCCGATGCCGCCCATTTCAACCCCGGCCCCGCTGCCGCCGGCACCCGCTCCGACGGCGGCGC
>CAYIQU010000119.1:0-5762 GCA_964365645.1 uncultured Hyphomicrobiales bacterium
TGGTGTGGCTGTCGGTGCCGACCACCGTGTCGGGATAGGCGACTTGCTTTTTCCCTTTGCCCGAAGTCCAGGTTACCCGGGCGAGATGCTCGAGGTTGACCTGGTGGCAGATACCGGTGCCGGGCGGCACGACGCGGAAATTGTCGAATGCCGACTGGCCCCAGCGCAGGAAGCTGTAGCGTTCGCCGTTGCGCTTGAATTCCAGCGCCATGTTCTTGGCGAGCGAATCCTTGGTGCCGGAATAGTCGATCATCACCGAATGGTCGATGACCAGATCGACCGGCGACAGCGGATTGATCTTTTTCGGGTTTCCGCCCGTGGCCACCACCGCGTCGCGCATGGCGGCCAGGTCGACCACCGCCGGAACGCCGGTGAAGTCCTGCATCAGGACGCGCGCCGGGCGAAAGGCGATTTCATGTTCGGAGGTGCGCTTCTTGAGCCAGGCGGCGATCGCCTTGACGTCCTTGACCGTGACGGTGCGGCCGTCTTCCCAGCGCAGCAGATTTTCGAGCAGGACCTTGAGCGAGAACGGCAGCCGCTCGACGTCGCCCAAGCCCGCCTTGGTCGCCGCCTTCAGGCTGAAGTAGTCGTATTTCTTCCCGCCGACGGTCAACGACCGCCGGGTTTTCAGGGTGTCCTGGCCGAAATCGCTCACCTGCGCTCTCCATTGCTTTGAACGGTCGCCGCCGGAATATCGGGGTGGCGGGCGGCGTTTTATATAGCACAGCCGGAGCGTAAACACCCACCCGCCGGGGCGGCGGCCCTGGTGGGGGCTCCCATGCAAAAACCGCGATTTGCCCGGAGCGACACCTGTGTTTTATGGTGCTTTCCCTTCCCGCGCTTGTCAGGAGACTTTCATGGCCCGACCCCGGACTCTTCTCGAAATGGCCGGCGTTCCCGCCGCCGCCCCGCAATGGAGCGCCTCGGTCCTGGTCCTGATCGACGTCCAGCGGGAATACACCGAGGGCGCGCTGCCGCTGGCCGGCGGCGCGGAAGCGGTCAAGGAATGCGCCCGCGTCCTGGCGGCCGCGCGGGCCGCCCAGGCGCCGGTCTTCCACGTCGCCCATCACGGGCGGCCGGGCGGCGCGTTGTTCAACCCCGAAGGCCCCCTGGTCCAGTTCGCCGCCGACGTCGCGCCGCGCCCGGGCGAGGCGGTCGTGACCAAAGGCCTGCCCAACGCCTTCGCCGGCACCGCCTTGAACGACATGATCGCGGCCACGGGACGGAAAAGCCTGATCGTCGCCGGCTTCGCCACGCACATGTGCGTCAGCGCGACGGTGCGGGCGGCGACCGATCTCGGCTGGCGCAGCGCGGTGGTGGCCGGGGCGACCGCGACCCGGGACCTGCCCGATCCGCTGGGCGGAACCGTCGACGCGGCAACCGTGCAACGCGCCGCGCTGGCCGAACTGGCCGACCGTTTCGCCACCGTGGTCCCGAATACGGACGCCATTATCCCCTGATCGAACGTCCCGCGTGCGAAAAGGGGACATCCCCTGCCCGGATAAGGGCTTGAGCGGACCCTGGTTCTTGGCTTTACTAGGGCCTCAACAAGCGGCGCAAAAAAACAAGCGCCCTGGGAGATGCTCACGTCATGACCGGCTCCGCGGCCGCGCCCGCGCCTATTCTCGACACCCTGCCCAAGCTTCTGCTCGACAACGCCCGCCGCCTGGGCGACCGGGCGGCCTTCCGCGAGAAGGACTACGGCATCTGGCAGGAATGGACCTGGAAAGAGGCCGAGGCGGAAATCCGCGCGCTCGCCTGCGGCTTGGCCGCGCTCGGCTTCCAGCGGGACGACAAGCTGACCACGGTCGGCGACAACCGGCCGAAGCTTTATTGGGCGGTGACGGCGACCCAGGCCATCGGCGGCGTTCCGGTGCCGGTCTACCAGGACTCGGTCGCGGGCGAAATGGGCAAGGTCCTGGCGCACGCCGGCGTGCGCTTCGCCATCGCCGAAAACCAAGAACAGGTCGACAAGCTGATCGAGGTCAAGGCCGTCTGCCCGGACCTGGAGACCATCATCTACTGCGAGCCGCGCGGGCTTCGGCATTACGACCAGCCCTATCTCAAATCCTACGCCGAGGTCCAGGCGATGGGTCGCGCCTTCGCCGACGCCCACCCGGATTTCTTCGAGACCAGCGTCACCCAGGGCAAAGGCGGCGACATCGCGCTGATCGCCTACACCTCGGGCACCACCGGACAGTCGAAGGGCGTGATGCTGACCTTCGACAACCTGATCGCAAGCTCGCGCGCGGCGGCCGAGATGGATCCCCTGAACGCCGACGAGGAAGTGCTGTCGTATCTGCCGATGGCGTGGATCGGCGACATCATCTTCTCGCTGGGGCAAAGCTACGTCGTCGGCTTCTGCATCAGCTGCCCGGAAAGCAGCGCCACCGTCCTGACGGACCTGCGCGAGATCGGGCCGTCCTATTTCTTCGCGCCGCCGCGCATTTTCGAGAACATCCTCACCACCGTCATGATCCGGATGGAAGACGCGGGCGCGTTCAAGCGCCGGATGTTCGGCTACTTCATGGATGTCGCCCGACGCGTCGGCGCCGACATCCTGGACAAGAAGCCCATACCGCCGGCCGATCGGCTGCTCTATGCCCTGGGCGAGGTTTTCGTCTACGGGCCGTTGCGCAACGTGCTCGGCTTTTCCCGCCTGCGGCTGGCCTACACCGCGGGCGAGGCGATCGGCCCGGATATCTTTCGCTTCTACCGCTCGCTCGGCATCAACATCAAGCAACTCTACGGCTCGACCGAGGCATCCGTCTTCATCACCATCCAGCCCGACGGCCATGTCCGACCCGATACCGTCGGCGTGCCGGTGCCTGGCACCGAAATCCGCGTCGCCGATAACGGCGAAGTCCTGTTCCGCAGCCCCGGCGTGTTTCATTCCTATTACAAGAACGAGGAAGCGACCCGCGAAACCAAGACCGCCGACGGCTGGGTGCATACCGGCGACGCCGGCTTCATCGATCGCGAAGGGCAATTGCGCATCATCGACCGGGCCAAGGACGTCGGCCGCCTCAAATCGGGCGGCATGTTCGCGCCCAAGTACGTCGAGAACAAACTCAAGTTCTTCCCCTACATCAAGGAAGCGGTCGCCTTCGGCCACGACCGCGACTTCGTCGCCGCCTTCCTCAACATCGACCTTGAAGCCGTCGGCAACTGGGCGGAAAAACAGGGGCTGGCCTATTCCGGCTACGCCGACCTCGCCCAGCAGCCCGCGGTCATCGACCTGCTGGAGGATTGCGTGCGCAAGGTGAACGCCGATCTGGCCGCCGAGGAACACCTGGCCGGCTCGCAAATCCGCCGCTTCCTGGCGCTGCACAAGGAACTCGACGCCGACGACGGCGAACTGACCCGCACCCGCAAGGTGCGCCGGGGCTTCGTCGCCGAGAAGTACGCGCCGCTGATCGACGCCTTGTATTCGAACCGCGATCGTTGCGTCATCGAGACCGAAGTGACGTTCGAGGACGGCCGCAAGGGCCGGATCAGCGCCGATCTCGCGATCCGCGACGTGCCCCCCGCCGCGCCGGTGGCCGAACCGTTGCGCAAGACGGCATGAGGGCCCAGCGATGACCGCGGACCGCAAGATCGGCGACGTCATCCTGACGGTGGACAACATCAGCCTCGCCTTTGGCGGCGTGAAGGCGTTGACCGACGTCAGTTTCGACGTCCGCGAGCACGAAATCCTCGCCATCATCGGGCCGAACGGCGCCGGCAAAAGCTCGATGCTGAACGTCATCAACGGGTTCTATCATCCGCAGCAGGGCGCGATCACCTATCGCGGTCTGACCCGCGCGCAAATGAAGCCCCACGAAGCCGCCGAACAGGGCATCGCCCGCACGTTCCAGAACATCGCCCTGTTCAAGGGCATGAGCACGCTCGACAACATCATGACCGGGCGCAATTTGAAGATGAAGGTCAACTTCCTGCTCCAGGCCCTGCATTTCGGCCCGGCGCTGAAGGAAGAACTCGAACATCGCGCCGCCTGCGAGAAAGTCATCGATTTCCTGGAAATCGAGCACATCCGCAAGACGCCCGTCGGCAAATTGCCCTACGGCCTGCAAAAGCGGGTCGAGTTGGGCCGGGCCTTGGCGGCCGAGCCGTCGCTGCTGCTGCTCGACGAGCCGATGGCCGGCATGAACATCGAGGAGAAGCAGGACATGTGCCGCTTCATCCTCGACGTCAACGACGAATTCGGCACCACCATCGTCTTGATCGAGCATGACATGGGCGTGGTCATGGACATTTCCGACCGGGTGGTGGTTCTCGACTACGGCCGCAAGATCGCGGCGGGAACGCCCGACGACGTCCGCCGCAACCAAGACGTCATCGACGCCTATCTCGGCGTCGGGCACGACTGAACAGGGACAAGGAACGCATCGCCGATGGAAGATATTCTCCTCGCCCTGTTCGTCACCCCCCTCGTCAAGATCGCCGAGGCGCCGCTGTTTCTCGCCGAAGTGGCGGTCAACGGCGTGCTGACCGGCGTGATGTATTCGCTGGTCGCGCTGGGCTTCGTGCTGATCTTCAAGGCATCGGGCATCTTCAACTTCGCGCAAGGGGTGATGGTGCTGTTCGCGGCCCTGACCCTGGTCGGCCTGATCGAGCGCGGCACGCCGATCTGGCTGGCGCTGATCCTGACCGCCGTCGTCATGACCCTGCTGGCGTTCGCCATCGAGCGGGTCGTGCTGCGCCCGCTGATCAACCAGCCCGGCATCATCCTGTTCATGGCGACCATCGGCCTGACCTTCTTCCTCGAGGGCTTCGGCGAGACGCTCTGGGGCAGCAACGTCAAGAAGCTGTCGGTCGGGATTCCCGACGAGCCGATTGAGATCGCCGGCATCCTGGTCGGCACGTTCGACCTGTGGGCCGCGGCCATCGGCGCGGCGATGGTCGGCGCGCTGGCCGTCCTCTTCCAGAAAACGACCATCGGCCGGGCGCTGCGCGCGGTCGCCGACGACCACCAGGCGGCCATGTCGGTCGGCATTCCGCTCAAGACCATCTGGGTCGTCGTCTGGGCGGTCGCCGGTTTCGTCGCCATGGTCGCCGGCATCATGTGGGGATCGAAAAGCGGCGTGCAGTTCTCGCTGGCGCTGATCGCGCTCAAGGCCCTGCCGGTCCTGATCTTGGGCGGGTTCACCTCGGTGCCCGGCGCGATCATCGGCGGGTTGATCATCGGCGTCGGCGAGAAAATCGCCGAGGTCTACTGGGGTCCCGCCGTCGGCGGCGCGATCGAGAACTGGTTCGCCTACATCCTGGCGCTGGCGTTCCTGGCGTTCCGCCCGCAAGGCTTGTTCGGCGAAAAGATCATCGAGAGAGTGTGAACGATGTTTTACCGCGAAGCCGGACAGTTCAAAGCCTCGTACGTCGCCGATCAGGCGATGTTTCCGATCCCGCAGGATCGCGTCTTCATCGCCATCGTCGTCGCGCTCGCCTACCTGGTGGTGCCGTTCGTCGCGAACGATTACTGGTTCCAGGCGGTGCTGATCCCGTTCCTGATCTTCTCGCTGGCGGCCATCGGCCTCAACCTGCTGACCGGCTACGCCGGACAGCTCAGCCTCGGCACCGGCGGCTTCATGGCGGTCGGGGCGTATGCGACCTACAAGTTCACCACCGCGTTCCCCGACTTGAACCTGATCGTGGCGTTCCTGGCCTCGGGCGTCATCGCCGCCCTGGTCGGCCTGATTTTCGGCATCCCGTCGCTGCGCATCAAGGGGTTCTACCTGGCGGTGGCGACGCTGGCGGCGCAGTTC
>CAYIQU010000120.1:0-5735 GCA_964365645.1 uncultured Hyphomicrobiales bacterium
CGACGCCGTAGCATGACAGAAGTCATGCGAAGGAAACGAAGTCGTGCGAAGCAAACCCAATTATTTCCCACCCTCTCGGGCGGGAAATGATGAGAAATGATGATCTTTGATGATAAATGATGATGGTTTTTCGCGTTTCGGAGCGTGTTTCGCGCGCGATCAAGGACTTAAGGCGAATTTGCCTTGTCCGAACCCCATCCGATCTTGATCCGGCCTTGACGCGGGCCTAGCGAACCTTATCGCGGCCTCGGGCGAGCCAGTACCGGATCCGGTCCTCGCCGAAGACGCCCAGGGCGGCGGCCAGCGCCGCGAACGCCATCAGCGCCGCGTCGGCGACGTCGAGGCCGCTGCCCGAAAGCCCGGCGTCTTCGCCCCCGCCCCATCCCCCGCCAGCGTCGCGCAGGAACAACCCGCCGATGGCGGCGGCGAACATCACGCCGAAAAAGAATGACGGCATCCGCGCCCGATCCGCCGCGCGCCGGGCCTGGTCGTCGGCGAGGCGCTCGGCCAGCGACACGCTGACCATGTCCTCGGGGATCTCGTCCTCGGGGACCTCGTCGTCGGGGGTGTCGGGCGGGCGCGGCTCGGTCATGGCCGCCTAGCCGCCGCCGTAGCTGCGGACCAGGCTGCCGACCACCATGTACCAGCCGTCCACCAAAACGAAGAAGATCAGCTTGAACGGCAGCGCGATCATCACCGGGGGCAGCATCATCATGCCCATCGCCATCAGCACCGACGAGACCACCATGTCGATGATCAGGAACGGCACGAACAGCAAAAATCCGATCTCGAAGGCGCGGCGCAATTCCGAGATCATGAAGGCGGGCACCAGCGCGCGCATCGGCGGCTTCTCGGCGGTCACGGCTTCCGGCAGTCCGGCGAGATCGACGAACAGCGCCAAGTCCTGTTCGCGCACGTGGGCGGCCATGAAGGTCTGGAAAGGCTGGGATGCCCGCTCGAAGGCCTGGAACTCGTCGATCCGGCCCTCGATCAGGGGCTGGATGCCCTCCTGGTAGGCGGTTTCCAGGGTCGGCGTCATCACGAACAGGGTCAGGAACAGGGCCAGGCCGACCAGCACCTGGGTCGGCGGCGTCTGTTGGGTGCCGAGCGCGGTGCGCAGGAACGACAGCACCACGATGATGCGGGTGAACGACGTCACCATCACCAGGATCGAGGGCGCCAGGCTCAGCACCGTCACCAGCACGACCATCTGGATGATCCGGCCCGTCGCCTGACCGCCTTCCTCGCCCAGGTTGAGGGTGAGGGACTGGGCGAACGCCGGCGTCGCGACCATCAGGATTCCGGCGGCCAGGATGCCGACCAGGCCGAGGGCGAGCGCGGCGAAAAGGCGGGTGCGGGTCATGCGGTGGGGGCCTTGTCGGTGAAGGGCTTGATGCCGGGTTCGACAACAACATCGTTGGGACCGCCGGTCAGCAGAAGGTGTTCGGTGTCGTCGCGGCGCAGCAAGATCAGCCGGCGCCGGGAATCGAGCGCGATGGTTTCCACCACCTCGAGCCGCCGGGGCCGCCCCGGCCGGCGCGCGGGCGGCGCGAAGCCGTAGCGCCGCGCGACCCAGGCGAGAACGCCGATCAGCGCCAGGACGAACGCCAGCGCGAAAACGAAACGGAGATAGCCTTCGGCGTTCACGGGTTCCGGTTCTCCTGGGGCTTTAGGCCTGGACTGCCTTCTAGCCGTTTTCGGCGGCGCGGTCGCGGAACTTCTGCACCTCGTCTTCGAGCGCGTTCAATTCGGCGAGCAGGGTTTCCAAGGTGGCGGCCAGGCTGGCGTCGGGAACGGCGCCGGGAATGATGCCGGGGGCGACGCCGGGAATGGGGGCGGCCGGCCGGGCGGCTTCCACGGTGGCGGCGCACACCCCCGCGACCAGGGACTGCAAGTCCGCGAGGTTGGGAATCCGGCCTTCGGCGAGATCGTCCCGGGCGCGCGCGACGGCGACCCGGACGCGGGCCAGCTCGGCGGCGATCTCGTCGGCCAGGGGTGGTTAAGCGGGGCTCATGGCGGTCCTCCCTCGGGCGTGGCGGCGGCGCGGACGCGCTCGAGGAAGTCCGACTCCGCGCTGTTGCCGGCGGCGGCGCCGTTGGCGCGGTAGACGTAGGCCAATATCTCGGCGACGGCGGCGAAGGCCTCGATCGGGATCTCGCTGTCGATGTCGATGGCGCTCAGCAGTTCGACCAGGTCGGCGTCCTCGCGGACCTTGATGCCCTTGGCAAACGCGATGGCCAGGATCTGCTCGGCGACGCTGCCCCGGCCGCTCGCCACCACCCGGGGCGCGTACTCGGTCCGGGGCTCGTACTTGAGCGCGACCGCGAGCGACGGCTTGGGCGGCGTCTGGGGGGCATCCTTGTCCGTCACGTCCCGCGTCTCCCCGATCCGGGTTCGGTTAAGGCCCGATTAAGCCCGAGGGCGGCCGCAATGACCAACCCCGAACCGCCGCTGAATATTTTATCATTATAAATCAATAACATAACATAAACCGGGGGCGCGGGAAACCCGCCTTTTCCGGTCGGGGCGTGGGGGTGGGCGGCCGACTCCCCTGGGGCGCGTTTACCGTTCGTTAAGGATAATCGCCGGATACTTCGGCCCACGCGACCCAGGCTTCCTCGGGTCCTGCCGCGCGGGGCGGCAGGGCGGACGACGAAGGCTCGAAGGGTCGCCCGATACCAGGGACGCCCCGGTCATGGAACTCAATTCCCTGTCGCTGTTTCAGGCGATGAAGAAACGGATGGCCTGGCTCGGCCAGCGCCAGGAAGTCATCTCCCAGAACATCGCCAACTCGGACACGCCCCAGTACAAGGCGCGCGATCTCAAGGCCTACGACTTCCGCGAACTGGTCCGGCGCGAGACGAGCCAGATCAACATGGACGTCACGCACGCCAACCAATTGCCCGGGCAGCGCAAGCGCATCCGCGACTTCAGCGAGAACAAGCCCTTCGCCTTCGAGACCGCGCCCAGCGGCAACAACGTGGTGCTGGAAGAACAGATGGCCAAGCTCAACGAGTCGGGACTCAAGCACCAGTTGACGACCGAACTCTACAAAAAGCACCTCGCCCTGTTCCGCATGGCGCTCGGCCGCGAATAGCAAGGAACCGATCCATGGACGACATGATGAAGACCATGCGGCTGTCGGCCGCCGGAATGAAGGCGCAAGGAACGCGCCTGCGCGTGGTCGCGGAAAACATCGCCAACGCCGACTCCCTGCCGACCGGCCCGGGCAAGGAACCGTATCGCCGCCGGGTGGTGGCGTTCCGCAACGAACTCGACCGCAGCATCGGGTTGCAAACGGTGCGCGCCAAGCGCGTCGGCGAGGACAAGAGCGAGTTTCCCCAGCGCTACGATCCCGGGCATCCGGCCGCCGACGCCAACGGCTACGTCAGGACGCCCAACGTCAACACGCTGATCGAAACCATGGACATGCGGGAAGCCCAGCGGTCCTACGACGCCAACCTGAACGCCCTGAAGACGTCCAAGGCGATGCTTACTGAGACCATCGGCGTTTTGCGCCGCTGATAGAGATACAAGAGAAAGGACAAGCCCATGCCCGCCCCGACCACCTTGGCTAATGCCATCGGCGCCTACGGCAACGTCGCCCGCGGCGGCGTCGCGCCCAAGATCGAAGGGGGCGACGCCGGCGACGGCGGCGCCTTCGCCACCCTGGTCAAGAACGCCATCGGCGAGGCCGCCCGGATCGGCAAGGCGGCGGAAAGCGCCTCCATCGCCGCGGTCAACGACCGCGCCGACATCGGCCGTGTCGTCACGGCGGTCGCCGAGGCCGAACTGACCCTGCAAACGGTGGTCACGATTCGCGACAAGGTGATCGAAGCCTATCGCGAGATCCTGCGCATGCCGATCTGACGGCCGCTCCGGCGGCGGCGTCCGGGTCGGGTTTTGACACCGTCCCATCGCGGGGATACCAAGGACCGGACGAGATGCCGAACGGCCCGCCCTTGGGCGACCAAGGGCTGAAGAGAGAGACGTCATGGACCAGGTCGCCGTCATCGAGATCGGCCGGGAAAGCCTCTATCAGATCTTGATCATCAGCGCGCCGATCATGCTGGCGGGCATGGCGATCGGCATCGCGATCTCGCTGTTCCAGGCGTTGACCACCATCCAGGAAATGACGCTGACGTTCGTGCCCAAGATCCTGGTGGTCTTTCTCGCCACCATCATCTTCCTGCCGTTCATGATGACGTCGCTGATCGAGTTTTCGAACACCCTGTTCGATCGCATCGCCGCGATAGGGTAGGCGGGCGATGCTCGAGCAGATGATCGGCGTCAACATCTTCCTCTTCCTGCTGGTGTTCACGCGCATCGGCGCCGCGTTGATGTGGCTGCCGGGCGTCGGCACCGCCTACGTGCCCACGAACATCCGGCTGGCGGCGGCGGTGTTGATCAGTTTCGCGATGCTGCCCACGCTGGCCCCGAGAATGCCGACGGCGCCGGACAGCCCCTCGGCCCTGACTCTTCTGATCGCGGGCGAAGTGCTGATCGGAAGCCTGTTCGGCATCATCGGCCGCGTCGCGTTGGCCGCCTTGCACACGGCGGGCACGTTCATCGCGCTGTTCGCCTCCATCGCCAACGCCTTCGTCACCGATCCGGTGGCGGAACAGCAAAGCTCGACCGTCTCGGGGTTCCTGTCCATTCTCGGCGCGACGCTGGTGGTGGCGACCGACCTGCACGAGGTGTCGCTGCGGGCGCTGGCCGCGAGTTACGATTTGTTCGTGCCGGGCGCGCCGCTGATGGTGGGCGACTTGGGCGACGCCTTCGCCCGGCAGGTCGGGGCGTCCTTCGCGCTCGGCCTGCAACTGTCGGCGCCGTTCCTGATCGCGTCGATGATCTATTACGTCGGCCTCGGCATCCTCGGGCGCCTGATGCCGGCGCTGCACGTTTTCTTCTTCGGCCTGCCGGCGCAGATCATGCTCCAGGTCTGGCTGATGGTCGCGGTCGTTTCGGGAATGATGGTCGTTTTCGCCGAATACTACCGGTCGATCTGGTCGATGTTCCTCGCTCCGTAAAGGTGGGTCATGGCCGACGAAGACGACTCACAAAAAACAGAAGACCCCTCGGGACGAAAACTCGATCGCGGCCGCCGCAAGGGCCAGGTCGCGCAATCGCAGGAAGTCGCGCATTGGGGAATTCTGGTGAGCGGCGCGGCCGCCGTTTTGCTCGTCGGGCCGTGGTCGATGAACAAGATCGCCCATATCTCCCGGCCGTTCATCGAATCGCCGGCGCAAATGCCGTTCGATGTCGGCCATCTCCGCGTCCTGGCCGCGGACGTGGCCTGGGGCCTGTTCGTCGCCTTGTGGCCGGTGTTCCTGATGCTGATGGTGGCGGCGGTGGCCATTCACGTGGCGCAGACCGGCCTGGTCTGGGCGGTGGAGAAGTTCGAATTCGACTTGAGCCGGATTTCCCCGCTCAAGGGGTTGCGGCGGCTTTTGGCGGTTCGCACGCTGGTCGAATTCGCCAAGGGCGTCATCAAGCTGACCATCGTCGGGACGGTTTCCTTCACCTTCGCCCTGCCGCTGTTGAACGGCGCGGAGCTGTTTCCGGCGATGGGGGTCGGCGCGATTCTCGATCGGATCGACACCGTGGTCCTGCGCGTGGCGGCGGCGGCGCTGGGGGTGCTGACGGTGATCGCCGGACTCGACTATTTCTATCAGCGATTCTCCTTCATGCAGCAAATGCGCATGACCAAGCACGAGGTCAAGGAAGAGCACAAG
>CAYIQU010000121.1:0-5734 GCA_964365645.1 uncultured Hyphomicrobiales bacterium
CTCACGCGGGCGACCCCGGCCGGCAAGGAGGTGCGGGTCGTCGCGAACCTGGACGGCGCGGCGCGCGCGTGGGTAGGGCCCGCGGCGTGGTACCGTCTGCTCGACAGCGACGACGCACGCTTCGGCGGGACGGGGCGCGCGGCGCCACTCGCGCCGTACCAGCTCTTGCTGTTCGAAGTCGAGCGGTGATGCGGTCCTCTGCCGTGTCCGCCCGCCGTGTCGCGCCCGTCGCCAATCTGAAGCATCTCGCGCCCGCCGCGCTGGTCATCGAAGCCATGGTCGAGGACTTGGCGGCGAAAAAGGCGCTGTTCGCCGAACTGGAATCCATCGTCGCGCCTGAGGCGATCATCGCCACCAACACCTCGTCCTTTTCCATCACCGCCCTGGCGGACGGCCTGAAGCGCCCCGAACGCCTGGCCGGGATGCATTTCTTCAACCCCGCGCCCATCATGGCCCTGGTCGAGATCGTGCGCGGCGACGCCACCGCTCCGGCCGTCGCCGAAACCCTGTTCGCGACCGCGACCCGTTGGGGCAAGACGCCGGTGCGCGCCCGCTCGACGCCGGGCTTCATCGTCAACCGCGTCGCCCGGCCGTTCTACGCCGAGGCGCTGGCCCTCTTGGAAGAAGGCGCGGCCGATCCGGCGACGGTGGACGCGGTCCTGCGCGACATGGGCGGCTTTCGCATGGGCCCCTTCGAGTTGATGGACCTGATCGGCCACGACGTGAACTTCGCCGTCACCAGCGCGGTGTTCGAGGGCTTCGGGCGCGATCCGCGCTTCGCGCCCAGCCGCGCCCAGCGCGACCTGGTCGCCGCCGGCCGGCTCGGGCGCAAAAGCGGCCGGGGCTTTTACGATTACAATTCCGAGGCCCCGCCGCCCGCGCCGCGAATCCTGCCGCCCGACCCTGTCCCCGCCCGCGTCGTTATCGAGGGGGATCTCGGTCCCGCCGAATCTTTCGCCGCCGCCATCGTCGCCGCCAAAATCCCGTGCGTCCGCAAGGCGGGCGACGGCGAGGGCCGCATTGTTGTCAACGGCGCGGTCTTGATGCTGACCGACGGCCGAACGGCGGCGCGTCGGATCGCCGAGGGCGCGCCGCGCGAATTGGTGCTGTTCGATCTCGCCCTCGATTACGGGCGCGCGCCCCGGATCGCGCTGGCGATGGGGGACAAAACGCCGCCCTCGGCGCTCGCCGCCGCCGCCGGGCTGGTCCAGGCGCTGGGCAAGACGGCTTCGCCGTTGGCCGACACGCCGGGGCTGGTCGTGCTGCGCACCGTCGCCCGGCTGGTCAACGAGGCGGCCGACGCGGTCGAACTCGGCACCGCCGAGGCCGCCGACGTCGATACCGCCATGCGCGCCGGCGCCAACTATCCCATGGGTCCGCTCGCCTGGGGCGAGGTTCTGGGACCCCAGCGGGTGGTGGCGGCGCTCGAATTCCTCGCCGCCGTCTACGGCGCGGGCCGCTATCGCCCGTCGGCGTTCCTGCGCCGCGCCGCCGCAGCCGGGAAATCCCCTTAATCCTTGAGTGGATACCAAGCCGCGCGCCGAAGTTCGGTTGCCTCTTGGCGATCCGTCGGCGGCCGTGGTTGACTGAACGGTCTGCATCAACCTACAGGGAGAACACGCCGTCATGCGCGAGGATATTCTCAGCCTGATGCCCCAGGCGGACCTGAGCCGCCGTTCGTTTGTCACCGGCGCGACCGTCGCCGCCGGGTTCGCCCTCGCCGCCGGGCCGGTTTGCGCCAACACGGTGATCGCCACCGACACCAACGGCCTGACCGCCGGCACGGGCAGCGTTCCCGTCGGCGGCGGCATGATGCCGGTCTATTACGCGATGCCGGCTTCGGGCGGGCCGTTCCCGACCGTTCTCGTCGTCCAGGAAATCTTCGGCGTCCACGAACACATCAAGGACGTCTGCCGCCGCCTGGCCAAGCTCGGCTACATGGCCATCGCGCCCGAGCTTTATTTCCGCCAGGGCGATCCCACGAAGCTTCCCGACGTGCCGACCGTCCTCAAGGACATCGTCTCCAAGGTTCCGGACGCGCAGGTGATGGCCGACTTCGACGCCACCGTTGCCTGGGCGATCGCCTCGGGCCGTGCGAACGGCGACCGGCTCGCGATCACCGGCTTCTGCTGGGGCGGGCGCATCGCGTGGCTTTACGCGGCGCACCAGCCGCGCGTGAAGGCCGCCGTCGCCTGGTACGGGCGCTTGACCGGCGATTACGGGGCGATGACCCCGCGCCATCCGCTGGACGTCGCCAAGGATATCAAGGCCCCCGTGCTCGGCCTCTACGGCGGGGCCGACCAGGGCATCCCGGTCTCAAGCGTCGAGGATATGAAGGCGGCATTGGAATCGGCCAAGGTCCCGACCGAGTTCGTGATCTATCCCGACACGCCGCACGCTTTTTACGCCGACTATCGTCCCAGCTACCGCGAGGGACCGGCCCGTGACGGCTGGAAACGCCTCCAGGAATGGCTGAAGCGCCACGGCGTTTGATGCGCTTGGAATAAGCGCGACCGGCGGATCAGCTCAGGCCGAACATCACGTTCTTGCGGAACGCGGGCCTGGCCGCCAGCCGGTCGAACCATGCCCGCAGCGACGGATAATTCTCGCGTTCGATCGGCAGTTCGTACCAGCGATAGACCACGATGCCGAGCGGAATGTCCCCCATGGTGAACCGCGGCCCGGCGACGAAATCGCGGGCGGCGAGGTGCGCGTCGAGAATCGCCAACGCGGCGGACAGCTTGTCGCGCCCGGCCTTGACGGCGGCCATGTCGCGCTCCTCGGGCTTCATGCGCACCAGGTTGTAGAACACCGGCGACATGCCGGGATTGACGACCGTCTGCTGCCAATCCATCCACTGGTCGGCCAGCGCGCGTTCGCGCGGGTCTTCGGGCGCCAGCGTGCCGAGGCCGTGCTTGCCGGCGATGTAGCGCACGATGGCGTTCGATTCCCACAGCACGAAGCCGTCGTCGATCACGGTCGGGATGGTGCCGTTGGGGTTGAGGGCGAGGTAGGCGGGATCCTTGGTGCGGCCGAAGGGGCCGCCGACGTCCTCGCGGTCGTAGGCGAGGCCGACCTCGTCGCAGGCCCAGACCGCCTTCTGCACGTTGGAGGAATTCTTGCGTCCGAGAATCTTGAGCATGGGGCCGTCCTTGCGGTTGCGGGAGGGGAGCGCGCGGGGCGGGATGGTAGGGTGTCCGGCCTATCCTGTCACCCCCGGGAACGGGGCTTAAGACCCTGAAAGGCGACAGGATTCTTGCATCCGCGCGGCCGGTCTGATGGTATGGCTTTCGCGAAGGGGGGAGCATGGACGCAGCGATCCGCAACAAGATTCGCAAGGCCCTGGTGGCGCGGCGGGCGGACCAGTTCCGCTTCCTCGCCCAGACGGTCCGGACGCGTTCGGAAATCCCGCCCGGCGATCTGGTGCCGCACGCGCAAAAGACCATGGAGCGGCTGAAGGACATCGCCGGCCTGGTCGCGGTGCGCCATCGGGTGCCCGACGAGGAAGCCGAGGCCCACGGGCTGGTCGGCCTCGCCAACCTGGTCGTCCGCCACGAATTCGGTCCCGGCCCGACCATCGCCCTGCAAGCCCACGCCGACACCGTGCCCGCGGGCCAAGGCTGGGGCGGCGATCCCTTCGCCGCCGAAATCCAGGACGGCGTCATGTACGGGCGCGGCGTGGCCGAGGCCAAGGGTTCGCTCGCGGCCTACGTTTTCGCCCTGGTCGCGCTCAGGGACATCGCGGTCCCGATCAGCGGCACGGTCGAGCTGCATGTCACCTACGACCACGAAACCGGCGGCGCGCTGGGCGTGCCGTGGCTGCTCGAATGCGGGGTCATCAATCCCGATTACGCCATTTGCCCGGGCGGGACGTGGTCGGTCGTCACGCGCCACCACGGCGCGCTGCGCCTGGCGGTCGAGGTTCGCGGCCAAGGAACCGCGGCGGGCGCCGACGCGGCGCAGGCGACGGCCCGGGTGCTGGACGCGCTCTACGCGCTGCGCGCCGCCTACGCGGCCCGGCCCACGCAGGGCGGCATGGCGCCGCCCGTCCTGTCGGGCGGCGGCATTCACGGCGGCGAGGGCGGCGTCCTCGCGCCCGGGTCGGTGACCATCGGCGTGTCGCGCACCCTTTTGCCCGACGAGGACCCTGGCAAGGTCGAACAGGACCTCGCCCTGCATCTGGGCAAGGCGGTCGCCGGGCTGGCCGGCGTCGTCTGCCGCATCCGGCGGCTGGAGCTGGTGCCGCCGCTGAAGCCGGCGCCCGGCACCGAACCCCTGGTCGAGGCGCTGCGCGAAGGCGCGCGCAACGCGTTCGACTTCGGCATCCGGGAAACCGCGCGGGCGGAAGTCTCGGATGCGCGCCATTACGCGGCGGTCGGCATTCCGGCGGTGCTCTACGGCGCCGGCCCGCGCAACGCGGCGGAAGCGAATATCGGCGGCGCCGACGAGAACCTCGCCCTCGACGACTTGCGCCGGGCGACGGAAGCCGTCGCCTGCGCGCTGGCGATATTCCTGCAAGCGGGCCGGTAAAGTCCCGAACCCTACGCCTTGCCCAGGAAGGGCAGCGCCAGGCGGATCATCGCCGGCATGAAGCGCGGGCGCAGCAGGCGCGCGTCGTAGCGGCCCATGCGCCGGTCGTTCTCGGCCAGGCACAATTCGAAGAACGCGCGTGGCGAAAGCGAGATGCCCATGGACTTGTGGCCTTCCATGGTCATGGAACTGCGGTTGTCGGACCCGCGCGCGAACTGCAGCCGGTTCCACGCCTTTTGCGCCAGCGCCTTCAGCCGCCGCGCCAGGAACAGGGGCCGCGCGGGCAGCGCGCGCCGGGCCTGCATGTAGGCGACCCAGTTGGCGAAGAACAGGATGTGGCGGGCCTCTTCCTGGATGACGGGCTCGAACACCTCGACCAACTCGGGCGGAAAGTAGCCGGAATCCTGGGCGACCTTGAACAAGCCGAAGGCGAAGAAGGAATCGAACGCCTCGCCGTAGCCGGTTTGCAGGAACGCCCATTCCGGATCGGGCAGCGGTTGCGGGTCGAACTCGGGCGCGATGCGAATGCCGTAGAAGCGGATCATGTTTTCCAGCACGTCCTTGTGGCGGCGCTCCTCGAACGCGTTCAGGGCGATCGCTTCCCGGATCAGGGGATCGGCCGAGGCGTCGGCCGCGAGCTGCATCCGCCGGCCGGCTTCCTCCTCGGTCTCGACCGCGAGTTGCCAGAAGGGCAGGCCGGTCAGCCGCGCCAGCGCGTCGCCGTCCAGCCGGGGCCACGCAATCACGGCCGGCTTGTAGGGATCGAAGGTGTCGAGGAAGGTCCGGCAGAACAGCCGCTTATGGTCGTCGGACCCGATGCGGATCGGACCTTCGGGAACGACGGGGGCGGGAACGGCGGGGGCGGCGGCGGACGAGGACATGGTGGCGGGCACAATAAAGCCCGACCCGCGTTCGCGAAAGGGGTTCCGCGAGGCTCGGGCCTCTCAAGCGTCGTAACGAACCGTCCCGTCCTCGGCGTGGTTGGCGGCGAAGTCGTCCAGAATCCCGGAAAGCTCGCGCACATGAACGGCGTCGCCCCGCCGCTGGGCCACCCACAGGTCGTCCAGGACCATGGTCCGCACGACGTCCAGCCCGTGATCGGACGCGGACAGGCACCGGCCCAACTCGGTGGCCGCGGTGAAGGGGATATGCTCGTGTTCGGCGATCGCCGCGATTTCGGCCTCGGTCAGGCCGGACAGGGCGA
>CAYIQU010000122.1:0-5668 GCA_964365645.1 uncultured Hyphomicrobiales bacterium
CCCGTTGGCCCCGGCGGCCAGCTTCGCCTGGGCGACCTTGGCCATCAACGCCCACTGATGGCCCAGCGCCACCAAACCGAATAGGCGCAAGTAGTCGCTGGCCCCGGCGGCGGCATCCATCGGGTTTTTCAAGCCCTGCAGGGCGATCATCCCGCTCGCCTGCTGCAATCGGCCGAAGGCCTTGGCCAGCGGGGCGATGAAATCGGCCATGGCGGCGTCGGACGCGTGCGTTTCCAGAAACTCCGCGACCGGGTGGAAGAAGCGGCGCAGCGCCCGGCCGCCGTTGGTCGGCATCTTGCGGCCGATCAAATCGAGGGCCTGGATGCCGTTGGCGCCCTCGTAGATCTGGGCGATGCGGGCATCGCGCACGTATTGTTCCATGCCGTGTTCGCGGATGTAGCCGTGGCCGCCGAAAATCTGGACGCCGATGTTGGCGACGTCGAAGCCGATGTCGGTGAACAGCGCCTTGATGATGGGCGTCATCACGGCGGCTAGGTCCTCGGCCTCTTCCTTGAACGCGGGGTCCTGGCTGCGGGTCGCCTCGTCCATCTTGAGCGAGATGGTCGCGGCCAGCGCGCGGGCGCCCTCGACGTAGGCGCGCGCGGTCAACAGCATCCGCCGCACGTCGGGGTGAACCAGCAGCGGGTCGGCGGGCTTGTCGGGATAGCGGGGTTTGTCCAGCGCCCGGCCCTGCAGGCGATCGCGGGCATAGGCGACCGCGCCCTGATAGGCGGCCTCGCCCACGCTCAAGCCCTGCACGCCGACGGCGAGGCGCGCCTCGTTCATCATGCGGAACATGGCCCTCATGCCCTTGTGCAGGTCGCCGACCAGAAAACCGGTCGCGTCGTCGAAGTTGAGCACGCAGGTGGCCGAGGCCTTGATCCCCATCTTGTGCTCAAGGGCCGAGCAGGCGACGCCGTTGCGCGGGCCCGGCTTGCCCTCGGCGGTGGGCATGAATTTCGGCACCAGGAACAGGCTGATGCCCTTGATCCCCTTGGGCGCGTCGGGAAGCCTGGCCAGCACCAGATGGATGATGTTGTCGGTCAGGTCGTGCTCGCCGGCGGAAATGAAGATCTTGGTGCCGGTGATCTTGTAGCTGCCGTCGGCCTGGGGCACGGCGCGGGTGCGCAGAAGGCCCAGATCGGTGCCGCAGTGGGGCTCGGTCAGGCACATGGTCCCGCTCCAGGCGCCGGTCGCCATGTTGGGCAGGTAGAGGCGTTTCAGTTCATCCGAGGCGTGCACGCGCAGCGCGGCGTAGGCACCCTGGGTCAAGCCGGGATAAATGGCGAAGGCCATATTGGCCGCGCACGCCATTTCCTGGACCATCAGGCCCAACGTGCGCGGCAGGCCCTGGCCGCCGTCCTCGGGGGCGCAGGTGAACGAGGACCAGCCGCCTTGGGCGAAGGCGTCGTAGGCGGCCTTGAAGCCCTTGGGCGTGCGGACGACGCCGTTTTCGATATGGCAGCCTTCCTCGTCGCCGCTGCGGTTCAGGGGGTGCAGAACCTCCTCGCACAGCTTGGCGGCTTCCTCCAGGACGGGATCGATCAAGTCGGCCGTGACGTCTTCCCAGCCTGGAAGCGTGCTCAGGCGCTTATCGGCCTCCAGCAACTCGTAGAGGACGAACCGCATGTCGCGCAAAGGCGCCTTGTAGCCGGCCATGGCTAGTTCCTCAGCGGTTTTCCGGTGACGAGAATGGACTCGATCCGCGCCAGGGTCTTGGGGTGGCGCACCAACTTCATGAACTCGGTCCGCTCAAGGGCGAGGAGGTCGTCCTCGGACACCGTTTGCGTCGGATCGGTATCGCCGCCCGACAGAACCGTGGCGAGCCCCGAGCCGACCGTCTCGTCGTGGGGCAGGGCCTTGCCCGACTTGCGCAGGCCGTCGACGGCCATCGCCAGCGCCGCCTTGCCGCTCGGTCCCGGCAGGACGAAGGACGGGGACTCGGGTGGATGATAGCCCTTCGCCAGCGCCAGCGCGCGGGCCTTGGCGTCCGCCAGCAGGCGGTCGCGGTTCATGGTGATGCCGTCCTTGGGGTCCAGGAACATCAGCTCCTTGGCCTCGGCCGCGGACTTGGCGACGGTGGCGGTGCCGATGGTCTCGAAGCACTTGCCGACGGCGGGCATGGGGCCCCGCGGCATCTTCGGCGCGGCGGCCCAGCGGCGCAGCATTTCCTTGCACCCGCCCCAGCCCGGCACGACGCCGACACCGGCTTCGACCAAGCCGATGTAGCTTTCGGCATGGGCCTGGATGGCCGAAGAGTGCAACAGCAACTCGCAGCCGCCGCCGAGCGCCAGTCCCGAAGGCGCGGCGACCGTCGGAAAGCGCGCATAGCGCAGCGCCTTGTAGGTGTCTTGGCCCAGCTTGACCATGCCCTCGATCTCGCTCCACAGGGCGATATTGGCGGCGAACAGCGCGATGCCGAGGTTGACACCGGCGGAAAAGTTGCCGCCTTCGTTGTAGATCACCAGGGCCTTGTGCGTCAGCGACACCCGCACGATGGTTTGGCCGAGCAGGGTCAGGACGTCGCGGTCGACGGTGTTCATCTTGGTGTGCACTTCGAAGCAGAGCACGCCGTCGCCGATGTCCCACAGGCTGGCCGAGCCGTTGCCGGTGATGCGCTTAGTCTTGCGCTTGATGTCTTCCAGCAGCAAAACGCCGTCGGGCCGCGTCACGGCGCGGTATCCGCCGGCGAAGGCGAGGGTTTGCAGAACGCCGCTGTCGACGCGATAGAAGCCGCCCTCGGCGGCGGCGCGCTCGATCAGGGGCGGCACGGCGCGGCCCTCGGCGCGCAGCCGTTCGGCGAACCAACCGGCGCCCAAGCGGTCCAGCAGCTCGAAGGGGCCGTTTTTCCAGTTGTAGCCCAGCCGCATGGCGGCATCGATGTCCTGGACGGAATCGGCGATCTCGGGCGCGAGCGCCGCGGCGTAGGCAAGCGTCGCCGACATGACCGTCCAGGCGTAGCGCCCGCCGATGTCGCCGTGCGTCAGCAGCGTCCGCGCGCCGCCGTCCTTGCCCGCCGCCTTGAAGGCATCCAGGCTTTCCAGGTCCGCCTTGCGCTGCGGGCGGTACTGGCCGGTCTTCAAGTCGATGGCGAGCTTGGTCTTGGCGCCGCCGGTGCGATCGAGGCGATAAAACCCGCCCTTGCCTTTGCGGCCCGTCAGCCCTTCGGCGATCATGCGCTTGATCAGGGACGGATCGCCCAAAACGCCGTGGAGCGCGTCGCCCTTGGGCAGGCTCGCGACCATGCTGGCGACGACGTGCGGGGTCAGGTCGATTCCCACCAGGTCGAGCAGGCCGAACACGCCGGTCTTGGGAATGCCCATCGGCCGGCCCAGGACGGCGTCGGCGTCCTCGACGGCGATGCCGGTTTCGATGGCCGCGGTGATCGCCGCCTGGACCCAGAAAATGCCGATGCGGTTGCCGATGAAGCCGGGCGTGTCCTTGCAGGCGATGACCGTTTTGCCGAGCGCGACGTCGGCGAAGGCGCGAACCGCCTGGAGCGCGTCCGGCCGGGTCTCGGGCCCGGCGACGGTTTCAAGCAAGCGCATGTAGCGCGGCGGATTGAAAAAATGGGTGATCAGGAAATCGGCGGCAAAAGCCTGGGGCATACCGTCGATCAACTGGCGCAGGGGAATGGTCGAGGTGTTCGACGACACGATCGAGCCCGGCCGCCGCGCGTCCTGCAGGCGTCGATAGAGCGCTTGCTTGACGTCGGGCTTTTCGACGATGGCCTCGACGATCCAGTCGCAATCGGCGAGAAGGCCCAGATCGTCTTCCAAGTTGCCGGGCGTCACCAGCTTGGCCGCGCGCTTGCTCATGAAGGGCGCGGGGTCGGCTTTCAGCAAGGCGGCGACGGCTTTTTCGGCGAGCGCGTTGCGGGGGCCACCGCCGGCAGGAACGATGTCCAGCAGCAGGACCGGCACGCCCGCGTTGGCGATTTGCGCGGCGATCCCGGCGCCCATGACGCCGGCGCCGATGACCGCGACCTTTTTGATGGCGGCGGTCACAGGGCCTCCAGCACCGTGGCGATGCCTTGGCCGCCGCCGATGCATTGGGTCGCCAGCGCGTAGCGGCCGTGCTCGCGTTTCAGAAGAGAAGCCGCCTTGCCGAGAATCCGCGCGCCGGTCGCGCCGAGCGGATGGCCGAGCGCGATGGCGCCGCCGTTCACGTTGACTTTGGTCGGATCGAGTTTCAGGTCCTGGATCACCGCCAGCGACTGGGCGGCGAAGGCCTCGTTCAGTTCGATGACGTCGATATCCTTGAGAGAGACGCCGGCGCGGGCCAATGCCTTTTGGGTCGAATGGACCGGGCCGATGCCCATGATCTCGGGCGCGCAGCCGGAAATGGCGATGGAACGAATCCGTGCGAGCGGCTCAAGCTTGTGCTTCTTGGCGTAGTCCTCGCTGCACACCAGAACGGCCGCCGCGCCGTCGGTCAGCGGCGACGAGGTGCCGGCGGTAACGGTGCCTTTTTCGAGGAAGGCCGGCTTCAGTTCGGCCAGCGCCTCGCGGGTGGTGCCGGGGCGGATGCAGCCGTCGCGCGACACGCTGGTGTTGCCGTCGACGATGGAAACGATTTCGGCGTCCAGCTTGCCCGCGGCTTGCGCGGCGGCGGCCTTGGCGTGGCTTTGGGCGGCGAAATCATCCTGAGCGCCGCGGGCGATCTTGTATTGGGCGGCCAGGTTCTCGGCGGTTTCGCCCATGGACACGAACGCCTGGGGGTAGTTCTTCGCCAGCGCCGGATGAGGCATGGGATTGAAGCCCATGATCGGCACGCGGGACATGGACTCGACCCCGGCGCAGATGAAGGCCTCGCCCGCGCCCATGGCGATCGCGCCGGCGGCCATGTGCGCGGCTTGCATGGATGAGCCGCAGAAGCGATTGACGGTCGCGCCGCCGACGGTGCGCGGCAGTCCGGCGAGAAAGCCGACGATGCGGCCGAGGTTGAGTCCCTGTTCGCCTTCGGGGAACGCGCAGCCGAGGATCAAGTCCTCGATGGCGTCGGGGTCGATCTTGGTCCGCTCGAGAAGCCCCTTGATCGTTTGCGCCGCCAGTTCATCGGGGCGGACGCGGACCAGCTCGCCTTTGTTGGCTTGGGCGAAGGGCGAGCGCGCATAGCCGGCAATGACCACGTTGCTCATCGGCGTGTTCTCCACCAGGGGTTCGGCCTCGAAGGGGACATGGGGCGCGGCCTTTCGATTAAAGACGCTCAACGTTACAGCAAGTTTCGGCCCTCCCGCCATCACGCATGGGCGAGAAAGACGGATCGGTATGGTTAATGGACGCGGGTTTTCCCCGCGGGATGCCGAAAAGAACCGAGCCCCGCCGGCGGTGTCGCCGACGGGGCCCGGGGAATGGAAGCCTCTGGAACGGGTCAGAATTCCAGCTTGTCGCCCGGATTGATCGGGAAGACCTTGGTCGACGTCTGGCCCAGCGCGGCGGCGTATTCGGCCGGCGTTCCCTTGAGCGGCGGGAAGGTCCCGTAATGGATCGGGATCGAGAATTTGGGCTTGATCATGTCGTTGGTCGCGACCGCGGCGTCCTTAGGCGACATGACGAAATGCCCGCCGATCGGAATCAGGATCAAGTCGGGCTTGTAGTATTCGCCGATGAACTTCATGTCGCCGAACAGGCCGGTGTCGCCCATGTGGTAGATCTTGAAGCCGTTC
>CAYIQU010000123.1:0-5641 GCA_964365645.1 uncultured Hyphomicrobiales bacterium
GTGGGTCCGTGTTTTTCCATTGAACGAGGGGTTAGCGGAGATGTCGGGCGAAAAAGTCGAAGGTGCGGGCGAACGCCGCCCGGGCGCTGTCGGGCCGATACGCGGCGCGGTGGTCGCAGGCGAAGCCGTGCGGGCCGGGGTAGATTTCGGCCTCGACGCCGGGATGGGCGGCGCGGATGGCGGTAATGGTTTCGGGCGGGATCGAGCCGTCCTCGTCGCCGAAAACGAGGATCGCCGGGCATTGCGGGGTTTCGTCGTTGTAGTCGATGATCTGCGCGCCGTAATAGCACGCCGCCGCGTCCACGCCCCCCCGGCAGGCCGCGAGCCAGGCCATCGAGCCGCCCCAGCAATAGCCGATGACCCCGACACGGCCCGCGCCGCGAACCGATTCGGCCGCGGCCTGGATGTCGAGCACCGAGAGGTCCCACGCGAACATGCCGCGCAACTCGCGGCCCCGCGCGATGTCGGCCTCGGTATAGCCCAATTCGACGCCCTTTTCCGCCCGGTCGAACAGCGCCGGCGCGACCGCCGCGAAGCCCATCCCCGCGTAGCGGTCGGTGACGGCGCGGATATGGTCGTTGACGCCGAAGATTTCCTGCACGACGACGAGGCCGGCCAGGGGTTCGCGCCCGATGCTGCGCCAGGCGGCCAACGAATGGCCGTCGGCGGCCTTCAATGTCGTCCACTCGCCCATGCTGTCCTCCGGTGCGGTGCGGGAGAGTAACCGAAACCGCCACCGCTGCCTAGAAAATGAAAAGGCCGGACGGGACGATCCGGGCGGCGCGAAACGCGCAACACGCCATACGAAAATAGGGCATCGGCGATTCGACAGATACGGGTGTTCCTGTTATGATCTTTCGCGATACAGGGGGCTGTTTATCATGCACGATTCTCCGTTCCATCCTCGCATTCCCGCCTTGGTCGTTCGTATCGCGTTGGCACTATTCCTCGTCGGGTTGTTGCCCTCCTGCCAAACGGATGGGACGCTTCAAGGGCTCATTTCGCCGGCACCCCCCGGCGGCGGAGTCCAAGGGCAGTCTCCCGACGAACCCAAGACTTCCGCGCGGCGCATTTCCCAAGATTTCTATCTACCCTTCTACGATCAGGGCGACCATCTCGAAACCTTGGTCAAGGAAAGCCGTTTCGACGACGCCGCGCGACTTCACTCGGAGCAGCGGGAATTCTTCGGACGCGCCGAGGCCATGGCCAAGCACGCCGGCGCTCTCGCCAAAATCGCCGCCCATTTCAATGCCGGCGCCGAAAGCGGCCTGAAAAGCGCTCTCGCCGCGCTGACCGAGGCCCCATGGCCCGCTCTCGCCGCCGAATGGGCCAAGACCCGCGCGGCCGTTACCGCCGCCGACGCCGCGCTCGCGGCCTATCCCGATTTCGATCTCTTGAAGGGCGCGCCCTACCGTTCGGAAGACGCCACGCGTCTCGCCGCCGCGCTCGCCGACCTGCGCCAGCGCCTCATCGCCGATGCCGCCGATGCCTTCGGCCGCTTCAATCACTTCGGCGACAGATCGTTCTTCGTCGACTATCCGGCCAAGCTCGACGAAGCCGGATTTCTCGCCGCCCATTTCGAATCGATCCATAAACTGTTGGCTGGGAAATCCGGCGCGGAGCTGGGCCGGTTCGCGAATAATTACCCCCGCTCGATGCTCGGCGATGCCCGCTGGCGCGACCTCGGCGGTCTTTTCGCAAGGGCGCAACTTAAGGAGTCTTCCCGCGGCGGCGCCCCCGACTTAAAAGCGACCTTGCAGGCCGTGCGCGCGGTCAAGGCGGCGGGATTCGAGCCCGGGTCCATTCCCGGCGCGCGCATCGCGTTCGTCGAGGTCACCAGTCACTCGCTTCTCAAGAGCGGCGGCGTCGAATTTCCCGCCGAGATCGATGTCGACCTGCCGGTCGAGGTCGCCAAGGCCTCGCTCGACAAAGCCCTGACCGATGCGACCGCGGCGAAAGCGGATTACGTGATTATCCTGGATGTCGCCTTGGCCAAGGCCAGCCGGCGCATTACCGACACCAAAAAAACGGCTTCAAAAGTCGTCGTCGGCCACAAGACCAAACCCAACCCTGAATACAACGCCATCCAGAACGAACTGAACCAAGCGCAACTCGAAATGCAGAGCGCGGCGATGCAATCCGCTTCGGCGAACGCCCAGTACTGCTACGGCGCCGGCTGTCTCGGAAAGGCGTTTTCCCAAATCGCGAACGCCGGACTGCAGTCCGCCGCGAAGGAGAAAGTGGAAAAACTGATGGAGCGGTTGCGCGCCACGCCGATGACCGTGGAAGACCCCATCTTCGAGCCCTATCAATTCGACAAAGCCACCGTCCGGGGCTCCAAAACCATGACGGTGCATTACTACGTCATCGACCGGCGCCGCGGCACCTACTTCAAATCCACCTTCGACATTGTCGAACGACGCACCTTCGAAGCGATCTACAACGTCCACCAGAACGATCCGGCCAAGGATGCCCTCTACGCCGGGGGACAGAGGGATCAGGACGTGGTGGCGTGGGAAGAAGCGCCCGCGACCGTGCGCCTGAGCCAGCTTGTCGATCACTACCTCGCCCGTGGCGGCCAAACCAAGCCTCTCCCCGAACTCGCAAGACTTCGCCAAGAGATGCTGAACGACAAAAACAAGGCCATTACCAAACTGGAGGCCGGTCGCTTCGACGCCCGCCCGCTCAACGATTCGCGCTTCGGCAATGTCGTCGCCGTGTATGTCGCGGCCAATAAAGCGCTCGGCAGCGGGTTCTTCGTCGCCCCGGACGTGGTGCTGACCAACTGGCATGTGGTCGAGGACAAGCCATTCGTCGAAATGAAGATGTACGACAAGCAGGAAACTTTCGGCAAGGTGATCGCCAAGGACGTTCGGCTTGATCTGGCGCTGATCAAGGTGCAGACCCGCGGCCGACCGGTGCGGTTTTACAGCGACAAAACCCTCGATCTCGGCAAGACGGTGGAGGCGATCGGTCATCCGAGAGGGCTTGAATTCAGCATCACTCGCGGCGTCGTCAGCGCCGTTCGCCGTCATCCCAGCATCAATCTCTCGGGCGGCGGCGGCAAGGACGTGCTTTACGTTCAGACCGACACGCCGACCAACCCCGGCAATTCCGGCGGCCCCCTGTTCCTTGGCGACCGGGTCGTCGGAGTGAACACTTGGGGTCTCAAGAAGGACACGGCGGAAGGTCTCAACTTCGCCGTTCATTATTCGGAGGTGCTGGAATTCCTTCGCGAACACCTGCCCGGATACCAGGCTCAAGCCGAAGAACGAAAGGCCGAACAATGAACCGACGCCGCGCCCTCGCCTTCTTTTTCGCGATCGCCTTCGCCGGTGTCGCCCTTGCCGCTTGCGGCAACGTCGTCGCCCCGCCCGCGCGCATGGGCATGGTCAAGGACCCGGACACGGGCCTGCAGTTCGGCTCCGTCATCGAACGAAGCATCGTCACCGATGCCTCGTTCTACAAAAACAAGCGCATCAAGGTGCGTGTCCGCAACACCTCGGGCGACATGGCCTTCGACCTGCGGCGGTTCACCGACCAGATCAGGGCGGCGTATCGGGCCGCCGGCTACGAGCCGACCGATGGCGATGATTTCGGCGTGCTGGTTGACGTCAACGTCACCTACAGCGGCCAAGTCCAAACGGATATGGCGAAAAAATTCGCTTTCCTGGGCGCCGTCGGCGGCGGTGTCGGCGGCGGCATCGCCGGCTACCGTTCCAACACCACCGCCGGAACCGCCATCGGCGCCGCGGCTGGAACCGCCGCCGGCGCGGCGCTGGGAAACATCATCGGCAGCTACATTACCGACGACACCTACATCATCGTCTCCCGCGTGACGTTCGGGATCATCAAGGGGCCGGCGCGCCGAGACGGCAAAACCATTACGTTTAGCCGCGGCATCACCGGCCACCCCGAGGACGAGGAGGACAGGGAGGAAAAAAGGCGGGAGCGCGGCCTTCGCGACGCGGTCAGCACGCAGATTTCGGTCTTCGCCGGCGGACGCAACGTCCGCCAGTCGGAAATAGCCGAGGAAGTGCGCCAACGCTTCGTGCGCATCATCAGCGACGTGATCTAACCAAGGAGCAAACGGACAATGCGCGCCCTTCGGGTATTGATTGTCGCGTTGACGGCGATGGCCGCCCAAGCGTGCGCGCTCGTCGACAATGAGGTGCAGCTGGAATACCAGGCCGTCGCCGGACTCACTTCAAGCTCCGGCAACGCCCGCGTTATTTTTCTGTCTCTGATCGAGGATAGCCGACCCGATAAATCGCGCGTGGGCGTCATTCGGAACGGCTACGGGATGGAAACCGCGAAAGTTCTCAGCAAGGATGACGCGAGCGTATGGGTCTCCAACACCCTTAAGGGAAATCTCGAACAAGTCGGCTATACAGTGCGCGCGGTGGACGCGGACTTCGTTCCTTCCGCCGATCAGCTCCATCTTTCGGGTCAATTGATCAAGACCTACAGCGACCCGCAAATAGGGTTCCTCTCCATAACCATGCGCGGGGACGTGCAAGCCACGATGCAGGCTGAATACCTGGGCCGACGATCACGCAAGCTGATCGTCGGGCAATACGAGGAAGAATCCCTGATCTCGACCGGAGGCGACCTGCACAAGCGCGTGCTGAACAACGCCCTGTCGGATTTCGTTCGCAAGGCCGTGCTGTGGCTCGACGAACTGAAAAGTTAGCTTGTTCCGCCCCCCGGGCGCGCCCGTGGAGCGTGGCGACGGTTGGGATCTGCGTGTTTCTCGGTGCGTGTTTCACCAGCACGCCTCAATTGCCGACCGATCATTCCAGCAAAAGATGGATCATTTCGGGACAGGCCGAAGCCGACGCCGGCACCGCCCGATCTTCCGCCGCGCCGCGAACGATTCCCAAGAATACCGGGGCGCGGGTCGCCGCCGAGACTTATGCGCCCCGGCCGAGCCTTCCTCCCGGACAATCCGACTTGACCCCGGCCGCGACGTTGGGGCTGGCGCGTGAACGCGTCGACGTCGTCGCATCCCTGCAAAGCACCGATCCGCGCTCATCGACCGCCGATGCCGCTCCTTCCGCTTCATCGCCCCCGACCGATGTCTCCGTGGGCTTTGAAACACTCGTCGGGAAAGCAAGGGTTCTCGATGCCGTTCATCTCGACATCGACGATTATCGCGTTCGCCTCCAGGGCGTCTCCGTCGCAAAGACCGATTCATCGTGCGGCGCGAGGGAGGGCGGCGATATGTGCGCCGCCGCCCGGAAATGGCTGACGGAAACCGTTCACGGTCGAGAGACCCGTTGCGAAGGCCGGCGGCATTCGCCTTCCGCGCCATTGATCGCCGTATGCTCGATCAAGGACCGGACCATCAACGCGGACATGATCCGCGCCGGATTGGCTCGCGCGGACGCGGGTGCTTTTCCAAGCTACGCCGCCGAGGAATCCGAAGCGCGCCGCCGAAAAATCGGTTTATGGCGGAGCGCCCCGCCGACGGCGTCCGCCGGAAACTAAACGTTGAACCGGAACAGCATGATGTCGCCGTCCTGGACGACGTAGTTGCGCCCTTCCTGGCGCATCTTGCCCGCTTCCTTCGCGCCTTGCTCGCCGTTGCAGGAAATAAAATCGGCATAAGCGATGGTTTCGGCGGCGATGAATCCCTTTT